>JBCCUY010000024.1:0-18724 GCA_039196145.1 Bacteroidota bacterium | reverse complement strand
TTTTATTTAATATTTTTATCAAATTTATAACCAATAAATTAACTTAAGATGATTTCAAAATCAAATTTACTGGCCACTTTGGGCGGATTCATTGTGATGTTCCTGCTGGGGTATGCCATTTGGGAAGTTTTGTTAGCGGATTTTTACGCTAGCCACACCCTAAAGAGTTTTTTGAACGAGGAAATGAGCATGGGATTGATTGCAGGGGGCAACCTTATCATGGCTTTTGCCCTAAGTTCCGTTTACGGTAAATGGGCAAGAGGACACCACAGTGCCAAGGAGGGTTTCTCATTCGGTGCATGGATTGGTGTTTTTACCGGCATTGGCATGGGACTTTTAAACCATGCAGTCATGGGTCTAATGGATATGACAGGGACCTTGGTTGATGGGATTGTGCAAATTATTTTCTATGGAATTATAGGTGCTGTAATTGGACTGATTTACCAAAAAACTGCAGCAAAGGAATAACGATAATTAACCGACCTCCAAACTTTGGCGGACCGTCTTGCGGTCCGCTTTTTTTTATTTCTCCAGTCGGAAGATAAAGGATTCCAACGGGTCAAGTTCAACATTGAAAAAACCTACCCCATTCCTAATGGCAAGGTGGCTATTCACCTTATGGTACAATACATCTCCCATTTCATAATCGTCTTTCTTCAAATCCCATCTGGCAACCAAATCAGATGGAAGTTTAAGTTCGAGTTCATAACTCTTTTCCGTATCGAAATTGGATACGATGACCAATCGCTCATCTTTGGACCATCTTGCAAAAGATAGCACCCTATGATCATAACCCTCTGTATGTTCCTTATTATAAAAATGGATTTCTTGATAGTCTCCCATTAGGGCCTCACTCTTACTGGTGAAATTGAGGAGTCTCTTGTAAAAATCCCGCAATGTCTTTTCATCAACCGAAAGCTGTCCCCCATCAAATTTTTTGTCATTTACCCATCGTTGATGATGCGGAACACCTACATAATCAAAAATCGAAGTTCGGGACGGTTTCCCAAAACCGGCATCCTCTGCCCCTGGCTCCCCAACTTCCTGACCAAAATAAATCATGGTCGGTGAAGTACTGAGGGTTGCAGATACTACCATGGCCGGCTTACCCAATTCTGCTCTACCAGCAAACTCTGGACTAGCTATTCTTTGCTCATCATGGTTTTCTAAAAAATGGAGCATATGGTGCTCAATATCTGCCATTCCCTTTTGAACCACGGGAATATGGTCGGTCCATCCATATCCCTTCATGATATGTTTTATACTATCATAAAGCTCCACCTTGTCATAGAGGTAGTCCATCTTACCCTTATGTATGTAATCCCGATACAAATCCGGATTGTACACCTCTGCAAGCAAGAACGCATCAGGATTCTTTGCTTTGATATGTGAATTGAGGTAGCTCCAAAACTCCACAGGAACCATTTCGGCCATATCATACCGAAACCCGTCCACACCAAAATCCAGCCAATACAATACTATATCCTTAAACTTATCCCATGAATCCGGGACTTGTTTATCCAGCCAAAACTCAAAATGCTCCTTATGGTCTTTTGTCTCAAAACCATCTGGAAGTTCGTCAAAATCCTTCCCACCATCAGGTCTAACCCCATAATTTACCTTAACCGTTTCGTACCAATCATTAAAATTAGGTCGTGCTAATCGAGAACCATTACCGGTCCATTTTGCAGGATTTTCCAGAAAGGAGCTATCAGCAAGTTGATGGACCTCACCACCCAACGGCAAGTAACCATCCTGCCATTGCGGTACTTCAAAAGGAGTGTTCGGTATATAATAGAAATTGTTGTCGACCTGATATTCTTCTCCAACCTGATCCGTCTCTCCAAAATCTTGAATCCCTTCCGGATTGGTTAGACCCTCATAGTTTCGGGCCACATGATTTGGAACGATATCTATTATCACTTTCATTCCAGTTGCATGGGTACGATCTACCAAGGCCTTGAACTCCTTCAGTCGTTTTGCGGGGTCCTGCGCCAAATCGGGATTCACGTTGTAGTAATCCTTGACCGCATAGGGCGAACCTGCGCGACCCTTGACCACATCCGGATCGTCATTGGAAATGCCATAAGACGTATAATCGTTGATCAGGGCATGGTGAGGCACGCCTGTGTACCAGATATGGGTCACCCCAAGACCCCTGATTTCCGCCAAGGCCTTTTCTGTAAAATCCGTAAACTTGCCAACCCCATTTTCCTCAATGGTGCCCCAAGGTTTGTTTGTGGTATTTGTATTTCCAAAAAGCCGAGTAAAGACTTGATAAACGACTGCTTTCTTTTTCATTTTTGGTGTAGTCTTGATGTCTTGTGGTTTCTGCTCACAGGAAAGAAAAACTCCCAATGCAAGGCAAAATAATGTATGAAGCTTTAGCTTCATGCTTCCACTGTTTTTCCTGGAACCAAAGTGACATTCTTTCCATTAACTTTAATGGTCAGGGGTTCACCTTCAGATATCTCAAAACTACTTGTCTCTTCGGTAACGGTGATGGTAACTATCTGGTTTCTGAAATTAATCTTGAACGTGAATGAATCCCACTGTTTGGGAATTTGGGGGCTAAAATTCAGCGTATCTTCCGCTACCCTCATCCCTCCAAAACCTTCAACGATACTCATCCAAGTTCCTGCCATGGAAGTAATATGCAGTCCTTCTTCCACTTCCTTGTTGTAATCATCAAGATCCAACCTTGAAGTTCTCAAATAAAACGTATAGGCCTGTTCCATTCGTCCAAGTTTTGCAGCTTGAATGCTATGTACACAAGGCGACAAGGAGGATTCGTGTACAGTAAAAGGCTCGTAAAAGTCGAAATGTTTCTCCAAGGCCTCATCGCTGAAATGATCTTCAAAAAAATAGAATCCCTGAAGCACATCTGCCTGTTTTATATAAGGGGAGCGCAGTATTCGGTCCCAGCTCCATTTTTGGTTGATTGGGCGCTCCGATTTATCCAAATCCGGTACTTTGATCATTTCCTTGTCCAAAAATCCATCTTGCTGTAGGTATACCCCATGTTTATCGGAGAATGGGAAAAACATATTCCCAGCCACCTTGGCCCAATCCGTAGTTTCTGCATCTTCCAATTGTGTCTTTGCCATTATTCGTGAGTAATCCTCAGGATACTCGTTCTTTACCACCTCCAATTGCTCCAACGCATAGTCTATACACCATTTTGCAAGGTAGTTGGTATACCAATTGTTATTGACATTGTTTTCGTATTCATTGGGTCCCGTCACCCCAAGCATTACATATTGTTGCTTGTCCTCAGAGTAGTTCACCCGTTGATGCCAAAACCTTGCAATCCCGACTAGGACTTCCAGTCCCATTTTTGGGATATAACTGTAATCACCGGTATACCTATGATAATTGAAAATAGCAAAGGCAATAGCTCCGTTCCTATGGATTTCCTCAAAGGTGATTTCCCATTCATTATGACATTCTTCCCCATTCATTGTCACCATTGGGTAAAGGGCTGCCCCATTTGAAAACCCAAGTTTTTCGGCATTTTCTATTGCTTTTTCAAGGTGATGGTAGCGATATTCCAACAAACTCCAAGCTACTTCCTCATTTTTGGTGGCCATGTAGAAAGGCAAACAATAGGCTTCGGTATCCCAATAGGTACTTCCTCCATATTTCTCGCCTGTAAATCCTTTTGGTCCAATGTTAAGTCTAGAATCCTTACCCAAATATGTTTGGTTCAATTGGAAAATATTGAAGCGGATACCCTGTTGCGCCTTAACATCCCCTTCGATGGTGATATCGCTCATCTGCCAAATCTTGGCCCAGGCATCTTTTTGTTTTTGCAATAATTCCTCAAATCCAATCTGCTTCGCCTCTGCTAAAAGGCTTCTTGCAGCATTTACCAGTTCTGACTTTCCATGGTTTCTAGAAACCGTATAACCCCCAAATTTATTCAGCGAGATGGTACCGCCTTTGGAAACCCGTTGGTTGTACTGAAAGGAAACAGAATTCTCAGTTTTATCTGTAGAATTACGAGTCACCGGTTTGCCATCATATTCCACCGTAGTTTCCATGTAGGTGCAGGTGGCAAAGTTGGTTTTCATGGTGTGTGCCTCAATGAATCCTTGGTCTTGGTCCAAAGAGACCGAGGTAGTATTCCAAAATTTATCGTCCCAGTTACTGTCTTCGTTGGTAATGCCACTGTCCAAATACGGTCTTAAGGTAACTTGCATATCCTGATTTATTGCGGTAACCTCATATTTGATAGCTCCAAGCTCATCCAAATCCAAGCTCAAAAATCGGGTTGCAACCACTGAAACTTGTTCTCCACTAGGTGTTTCCGCCTTAAAACTCCGTTGGTACCAACCTTCCTTCATATTAAGCTCCCTTTTGAAGTCTTTTACCGAGGTGCAGGTGCTTAAATCAAGCTGGTTGCCGTTTATCAGTACGTCAATACCAATCCAATTAGGAGCATTGAGCACTTTGGCGAAGTATTCGGGATAACCGTTTTTCCACCATCCCACGCGAGTTTTGTCTGGATAATAGACCCCGGCAATATAGCTCCCCTGGAAGGTTTCTCCAGAGTAATTTTCCTCAAAATTGGCACGCTGGCCCATGGCCCCATTGCCAATACTGAATAAACTTTCTGAGGATTTGATTCTTTCTTTGTCAAATCCTTCTTCTACAATGGACCAAGCATCCGGCTTAATATAATCCTGGTTCATAAGCTAGTCTTAAGATGATTGCAATTTTTTAGATATTCCAAGTTTGGCTTCGCAGCCAGTGTGCAAACTTAATTAATTGTAGAATCCCTCACCACCAATGTTGGTTCTAAAATTTTTGTCTGATAAGTTTCTTCTTCGGCTTCGCTTTCTACCTTGTCTATTAGCATTTGTGCGGAGATTTCGCCCATTTTTTGACCGTGCTGTGCCACGACCGTAAGGCTGGGATAGGCGTATTGGGAAAGGAAGCCGTCCGTAAAGCCTATAAAGGACATATCTTCTGGAATACGCAAACCCCTTTTTTGGGCCAAACGCATGCTAAACACTGCGAATATCTCATTGACGCATAATACGGCATCCAAATCCGTGGAATCGAAGAAATCCCTTATAAGGTCTTCATCCATGTCCATGGAGGAAAGTTTTAACATCCTCGATTCATCTACCTCAATACCATGTTCGGTCAGGGCTTTTTTATAGCCTTCCGTCCGTGCCCTACTTACACTTAGGTAATCAGCAGTGGTTATGATACCAATTTTCTTTCTTCCCTGATCAATCATCTTTTTGGCCGCCATATAAGCTCCCAGTTGATCGTCAATGATTACCTTATCACATTCAATTTCATTGGTGATGCGGTCTACAAGTACAACCGGAATACCCTGTTCGGTAACTTCTTTGAGATGGTTGTAGTCGTTTTTCTTTTGGGTCTCGGAAGAAAGAGACATAATAAAACCATCAATGCTGCCATTGGCCAACATTTCCATGTTGATCACCTCCCGGTCAAACGATTCATCGGAAGAGCATACGATTACATTGTATCCTCTTGCGTTGGCGTACTTTTCTATGCCCCTAATGACCGTGGTGAAAAAATGGTGTACAATATCCGGGATAACAACTCCTATATTCTTGGTCCTTTTGTTTTTAAGACTTATAGCTATATTGTTTGGACGGTAATTATAGAGTTTTGCAAAAGCCTGGATTTTCTCCTTGGTATCCCGACTGATCTCCTCACTATTTTTTAAGGCCTTTGAAACCGTGGAAATAGAAACTTCAAGTTCCCTTGCGATATCCTTAAGTGTAATTTTTGCCTTCAATTAGGTTTGAATTTGGTTTGGAATTAATTTTTGAAGTTAGTCAATCTTGATCAGTTGGATGGCCATGCCAAACTTTTTTAACAAAACCCCATATCAAGGTTCATTCTGGGATGAAATGTGAATTTTTGTTAAATTAGGTCAAAAATAAAAATAGTATATTAGACATTGAGATTGCACATTTAATCATTTCCGGGCAGTAATTTTATGATTTGAGCAATCTTGATATAGTTGTTTTGTCGAACCCGCAAAACATCAAAGTTATCAACACGAAACCGTTTTCGTTATGGGTTGCACTCCACTTAACCGCTGATTAACATTTTTTTATATATGTTTAACAGATAAGAATTGAAATTAACTCAACTTAAAATTAATTATTTATGAAGATTACGCTACTAAAAAGCATTTTGCTTTCTGGGGCATTTTTATGCTTTGGATTGTCGAAAGCTCAAACGGTATCTGGTACGGTTACGGACGCAACCGGGCCTTTACCGGGAGCAAGTGTTCTTGTTAAGGGAACAACTACCGGTACGCAAACCGATTTTGATGGTAATTATACCCTCGACGGTGTTGACGATTCCGCAACGCTTGTATTCAGTTATATTGGATACACTACGTTAGAAATTCCAGTTAATGGTCAGTCCACCATTAATGTTACCTTACAGGAGGACGCGCAGGCCCTTGACGAGGTGGTGATCATTGGTTATGGTACTACAACAGTGAAGGATGCAACAGGTTCTGTTGCCGCGGTAACCTCGGAAGACTTTAACGGTGGTGTAATCGCATCTCCAGAGCAGTTGATTCAAGGTAAAACAGCGGGTGTACAAATTACCCAAGCCAGTGGTGCTCCTGGAGACGGGGTCGCGATTAGGATTCGGGGTACGAATTCCGTTCGTTCCAACAATAACCCATTATTTGTTGTGGACGGTGTTCCACTGTCTGGTGCCGATACTTCTCCTGGAAGTGGGGATACCGGTTTAGGAACATCTACTTCATCCAACCCACTTAACTTCTTGAACCCAAGCGATATTGAGAGCATAAGTGTTCTTAAAGATGCTTCTGCGACAGCTATCTATGGGTCTAGGGGTGCAAACGGTGTTGTTATCATTACCACGAAAGATGGTAGAGGTAGTACCGGAGGAAGATTTGAATTCTCTTCTACCTTAAGTATCTCTTCTCCCGCTGATGAGTATGATTTGTTGGGAAGAGAAGATTTCTTGGATGCCGTTGAGCAATTCGGTGGTGACCGTGCTGCCCAAGATTTTGGAAATAATGTGGACTGGCAAGATTTTGTAACAAGAACTGTTGCTTCCCAAAACCAAAACCTGTCCTATACCAACAACTATGGTAAAGGTAATGTAAGAGCTACCTTTGGCTATGGCAAGCAATTTGGTGTTGTTGAGAATTCCGACTTGGAAAGAATTACCGGTCGTATCAATGCAACCCATCGCTTTTTAGATGACAAACTGACCTTGAATTTGCAAGGAACTGTTTCCCGCGTAAACGAGCAAAGAGCTCCAATTAGTGGTAGTGCTGGTTTTAATGGTGACCTTTTAGGTGCGGCGTATTCCGCTAATCCGACATGGCCGACTAGCGCGGATTTTTCTGCCGCTGGTGGTTTATTGAGCCCAGCCACTTTATTACAGGAAACGAGAACTTTGAGTAACGTTGACAGAATGTTGATTAATGGTTCCATAGAATATAAATTCACCCCGGAACTTACTGGTAAAATCAACTTGGGATACGACAAATCAGAAGGTGAAACCTTCGCGCTTTCCACTAGAGACGCCATTAATGTTGGTAGAAATGTGTTAGGTAATGGTCGTGGTAACTTCAACACATTGGATTTGGAAAACAGACTTATCGAAGCAACCTTAAACTATAGAAAGGAATTTGAAAATTCCTATGTAGATGCTATTGTTGGTTACTCTTTCCAAGATTTTGGGACCAGCGGACGTAATGTTGAAGGATTTGGTTTCTCTACTTCCGAATTCAATCAGATGGAATCGGACATGAGGACATCCGTGGAAACTACACAATCTGAAATAGATGGACGTTTCCAGCAGTTTGGTTACGATCCTAGATCGTCAGACATCATAGTTAACAGATTGGTTCCAACTGTATCTTCCGATAACATTGGAGCCGGAAGTTCTCTTCGTTTAGTACGTTCTATTGCTGCAGATACTTTTGATAATACCGATGAGCTTCAGTCCTTCTTTGCGAGGGTGAACTACACCTTAAATGATAAGTATCTCTTTACCGCTACGGTAAGGGCTGACGGTTCTTCCCGTTTTGGTGGCAACAATCAGTATGGTTATTTCCCTTCTGGAGCATTTGCTTGGAAATTACATGAAGAAGATTTTATTGGTGATGCTTTCTCCACCTTGAAACTAAGGTTGGGTGCTGGTATAACTGGTAACCAAGAAGGTCTTGGATATGGTCAATTCATCCGTCGTGAGCGATTCGGAGCTCCATCTATCAATGATGACGGTGAATTTGTACCACCCGGAGTTTCTCCCGTAACTTTTGCTAATCCAGATTTGAAATGGGAGGAGACTTTGGATTTCAACGTAGGATTAGATTTTGGTTTCAATGATGACAAGGTAACTGGTAGTGTGAATGTTTATCGCAAAGAAACTACGGACCTTCTTCTAAACATTGAAGCAGCTCAGCCTTCTCCACAACCAAGATTCTTTGAAAACTTGGATGCTACTTTGATTAACCAAGGTGTGGAATTTGAGATAAATGTTGATTGGTTAGAAGCGGAAGATGCTTCATTCTCGACTGCATTCAACATTGCATATAATGACAATGAGCTTCAAGATTTTGATGGGCAGATTCCTGCAGGTACTATCCGTGGACAGGGTCTATCCTTGGCATTTGCGCAAATTTTGGCCGGAGACCAGCCATTATTCTCCTACTTCCTAAGGGAGTTTGAAGGGTTCGATGACAATGGGCTTCCATTAGGTGATGTCCAAACTTTTGTTGGAGAAGATGCATTGCCAGATATCAATGCTGGTCTATCTTTGAACCTTGCAGTTAAAAACTGGGATTTCGCAGCTTATTTTGCCGGTCAGTTTGGTTTCTCTGTGTATAATAACACAAGAAACGCCTTCTTTACTGCTGGTTCCATAGGAAATGCAAGAAACGTAACACCAGACGTTTTAACCAGTGGTGAAAGTAATCTTGCATCCGCACCGGTTTCAACCAGATTCCTTGAAAGTGGTGACTTCGTAAGATTGCAAAATGCATCTGTAGGCTATACTGTTCCATTAAGTGGAGATGGGGCTCTTAAGAGCTTGAGATTCTCCGTTACTGGACAAAACTTATTCTTGATAACCGACTATAGTGGCTTAGATCCTGAAATTAGTGTTCAACCTGGAACACCTAACAACGGGGTAAGCGACTTATTGAACGGAATTCCAACCGCTGGAATAGACTATACATCCTTTCCAAGACCAAGAACTGTTACTTTTGGCGTAAACGCCACATTCTAAACAAAAAAAATTGAAAAGATGAAAAGAAGAAATCGATTTAAATTAATGGTGCCGATTGCGTTAAGCGTCGCACTGGCAGTTTCCTGTACCGATTTGGAAATAGAGGAAACGGATTCGAACTTTCCTGAAGAAACCGGTGACGGGTTTGCAGGATTAACAGCGGAAGCTGCATCAAGTCAGCTTGATGGGCTTTACAATGATTTGAACGGACACTTTGGTAACCAAGCGGATTTTTTCGCCTTGCAAGAAGTATCCACCGATGAACAGCTGGTACCAACAAGAGGTACCGACTGGGGGGATAATGGTATTTGGAGAACATTGCACCAGCACACCTGGGATGCTTCACACCAATATGTATTGAATACTTGGAACCAATTCAACCAAAACGCGTTTAGAGCTTCGGAAATAATTGATTCCAGAAGTTCCTCGGCTGCGGATGTAGTTGCCGGCGCTCAATTTGTTCGCGCATTGAGTATGTGGGCGATTTTGGATCTTTACGGACAAGTTCCCTTTAGAGAAGTTGACGAAGGTCCGGAAATAAATCCAAATGTTTTGACAAGAACAGAAGCTATGGATTTTGTAATAGCAGACTTGGAAGCGGCTATCTCAGGCCTTCCTACCGCTGCGGCGCCAAGTGGTGACGCTAATGCGGTTGCCTCCAAGGCAGCAGCACGTTTCCTTTTGGCTCGTGTTTTGTTGAACAAGCACATTTACAATGGTTCTGGAACTCCAGACTCGGCAGATATGAATCGTGTTATCTCGCTAGTGGACGAAATTGCTGCCGATGGTTACGCGCTACAGGGTGGTTATTTCGACATTTTTAGGGATTCAGGAGATTCTGAAACAATCTGGTATTTACCAACTTCCGTAGGTAACAGAATTTTTAACGGCTTACACTACAACTCCACCGAAATCAGTGGTGGAGGATGGAATGGTTTCAGCACATTGGCTGAGTTCTATGACATGTTTGAGGGAGATCCCAACAACAACCGAGGTGGACATGATGGTACTTTTGACGACGGACAGGAGGAACGAAGAGGTTTTGTACCAAATGGTGGTGTTACCTTTACTGAAGCAGAAGGCACAGAGGATGACAACAGCGATGGTTTCGAAGATGGTTCCAATGTTGGACTTGGTTTCTTAATTGGCCAACAGTACAACACCGACGGATCTAAAATCAAAGATCGTCCAGGTAACGATTTGATCTTTACCAAGGATTTTCCTGGTTTGGTGGGTAACAACGAAAGAACTGGTATCCGTGTTCAGAAGTATGCCGCTCGTTTTGGGGCTTTCAACAGTCACGAGATTATCTTCAGATATGCCGATGCCCATTTGATGAAAGCTGAAGCCATGATGCGAAGTGGTGGTGACCCAACTGCAATGGTAAATGAGTTGAGAACGCTTAGAAATGCTACTCCACTTGGAAGTGTTTCCGAAGCCGATTTATTGGAAGAAAGAGGAAGAGAATTGTATGTGGAATTTGTGAGAAGAGGCGATATGATTCGTTTCGGACAGTTTACGAGAGATTGGGAGTTTAAAGACCCGGCCTCTGTGGGCGATGCAACAAAAGAGTTGTTCCCAATTCCAAACAACGCTTTGCTTTCCAACCCTAATTTGGTTCAGAATCCTGGCTACTAGGAATTAGCTAAATATAACCCAAGAAAAACCCGCTCGGTTGAGCGGGTTTTTTGTTTCCAGCTTCCAAGTCTAACCCCTCATAAATGACTTGGGAAAAGTGGCACTCCCGTGGCAGGGAGACGATTTGGCCATCCTATTTTTCTCCCTCACAAAATCACAAATCAATGAAGTCAAAAGCCTTAAACATTAACGATTTCGACTTTTATAATTCTTATAGGAATAGTTATCTTTCCGCTTATTTTCTTGGATCATGAGAGGATTGTTTTGGGTCGTAATGAGTGTCCTTTTTTTTAGTGTAAGCTGTTCCAAAAATCAGCCCAAAACCTTGTTTAAAACCGTCTCATCCTACCACAGTGGAGTTACTTTCAAAAACCACCTGATTGAAACTCCCGAGCTTAATATTTTAAATTACCTCTATTATTACAATGGGGGTGGAGTGGCAGCAGCTGATTTTAACAATGATGGACTCAACGACCTCTATTTTACTTCCAATCAGGGTGCTGATAGGCTCTACTTGAATCAGGGTGAATTTCGTTTTAAAGACATAACCGAATCATCCGGTATCGACAACTCATCTGGCTGGACCACAGGGGTTACACATGTAGATATTAATCAAGATGGATTGCTGGACATCTATGTTTGCAAAGTGGGAGGATACCGCCAACTTCAAGGCAAAAACCTATTATTTGTGAATCAAGGTATAGGTGCTAATGGTTTGCCGAGTTTTACGGAAGAGGCTTCTGAGTACAATCTTGATTACTCTGGGTTTTCCACTCAGGCTGCTTTTTTTGACTACGATTTGGATGGCGATTTGGACATGTATCTACTGAATCATTCAGTTAACCCCAACCGTTCCTACGGAAGAGGTTCCAAAAGGGAATTAGTTGATCATAGATCTGGTGACATTCTATTTAGAAACGACAAGGGTTATTTTGAGGACGTTTCCCAAGATGCTGGAATATTTCAAGGAGCTATAGGGTACGGACTTGGACTATCCATCAGTGATATCAATTCCGATGGCTACCCAGATATTTATGTAGGGAACGACTTTTTCGAAAATGATTATCTATACCTCAACCAGAGCAATGGCACCTTCGTGGAAATGATTTCCCATACCCAAAACAGATTGGGGCATACTTCCCATTATTCCATGGGGAACGATATTGCCGATATCAACAATGATGGACTGGCGGACATAGTCTCCTTAGATATGCTCCCTGAAAATCTAGAGACCTATAAAACCTCAGGATTGGAATATCCCTATCCCATTTATCAGCAATACCTAAAAAACGGCTTCGCACCGCAATTCATGCAAAACACCTTGCATCTTAATGCCAACGGAGACAACTTTAGTGAAATTGCGCATCTGAGCGGAATCAATGCTACGGAATGGTCTTGGGGAGCACTACTTCAAGATTTTGACAATGATGGCCTTAAGGATATCTTCATTTCCAACGGGATAAAGGGTGCTACCAACGATATGGATTTTATAAGCTTTATTGCCAATGATAAAATCCAAAGGCAACTCGAAACTGGGATGACGGAGAAAGAAATGTCCTTTATCACCGAAATCCCAGAAAAGAAAGTCCCCAACTATTTTTACAAGAACAATGGGGATCTAACTTTTTCAGATATCACCCAATCTTGGTTGACAAAAGAGGATTCGTTTAGCAATGGATGTACCTATGCGGACCTGGATAATGATGGTGATTTGGATCTAGTGGTCAATAACGTAGACCAACTGGCATACATATTAGAAAATACTCTAGATAAAAGCTCAAAAAACCATTCACTGGAAATTAGCCTGCAAGGAGGAACTCAAAATCGCCATGGGATAGGAGCTAAAGTAATTGCCTATACAAAACAGGGTTCGGTTACGGTAGAGAATTTTGTGAGCAAGGGTTATTTGTCGGCCGTTCCCAATAAGTTACATCTTGGTATTGGAAAAGACTCCATTTTGGACTCTCTAAAAATTGTATGGCCCAATAGAAAGTATCAAGTTTTATCCAAAGTCAAATCAGGGAACCTAAAGCTTAAGATTGAAAACGCAACCCAATATTTTCATGCAAAAAAGTCTACTGAAACCCCTCTGGTATTTCATACCATGGACAGCATTATTGGCTTCCAGCATCAAGAACAACAAACTTTGGACTTTGATAGAGATCCATTGGTCCCTTTTTCACATTCCAATGAAGGGCCACAAATTTCGGTTGCAGACGTCAACAATGACAAACTGGACGATATTTTCATCGGCGGAGCGAAACTTCAAGCATCCCAGCTATATTTTCAAAAAACGGATGGGAGCTTCTCCCAAGTGCAAGTAGAAATTTTTGAGCAGGATAAAATAAATGAAGATGTTTCCCATGTCTTTTTTGATGCTGACCATGACAATGATATGGATCTATTGGTTGTAAGCGGCGGCAACGAATTTACCTCCGGTTCTGCCGTACAGCCCCGATTATTCCTAAACACGGATGGAATGCTGACCAAAGACACCATTCAATTCGATGGTATCCAAATCAATGCCTCCAAAGTGGTAGCAACGGACATTGATAACGATGGCGATCAAGATATCTGTATTGTTTCCAATCAAGTTGCAGGTAAGTATGGGAAAACACCAAAACAGTACATCTTTACCAACGATGGCCATGGATCTTTTGTGGATAGCACTAAAGATTTTGCCCAGGAGTTAATCTCATACGGCAATATAAAGGATATACTTTGGGAAGACTTAGACCAGAATGGATTTCCAGATTTGATCGTTGCCGGACATTGGACTCCCATAACCATCTTTCTAAACGATGGCAAGCAGTTGAAAAAACAAGAAAATAATGGTTTGGAAAACACCAATGGATGGTGGAATGCCATTAAAATGGCGGATTTGGACCAAGATGGGGATTTAGACATTTTAGCAGGAAATTGGGGTCTAAACACAAAATTCAGAGCCTCACAGGAACAGCCGATAACCCTTTACCGTAACGATTTTGATGAAAACGGCTCTATCGAAACCTTGGTTACACATTATCATGGAAATAAGGAAACTGCTTTTGCTTCCAAAGATGAACTGGCCAAACAAATGCCCATTTTGAACAAAAAGTTTCTGCGCTACAGGGATTTCGCCAAAGCAAGTATCCAAGAACTTTTTGGAAAGCAAAAACTGGAAAACGCAAAGAAAAAACATGTAACTCTTCTTGCCACCACTTATTTCGAAAATGACGGAAGAGGTTCATTTTCAATAAAGGAGCTTCCAAAAATAGTACAGGCATCCTCCATCAATGATATTTTTATCAACGATATCGATGGAGATGGCCATTTGGATGCATTATTAGTAGGTAATAATTTTGAGATAAGTACGCAACTTGGTAGATTAGACGCCTTGCATGGGTTGTATTTAAAAAATGACGGAAACGGCAATCTCCTATGGAAAGAAAACTTGAACGTTTCCGGAGCTGCCAGAAAAATTGAACAATTAACTATAAAGGGGAAACCATATTTTGTGGTTACAAGAAACAACGACTTCCCCATCTTTTTAGTCAAAAACTAAACAAAATGAAACTCAACTATATCGCCGCATGCCTTGTGCTGCTATTGGGAGCATGCGCTGAAAAAAGTGACAAAAACAGCGAGGAGGAGAAACAAGAAACCCTTTTCACGCTTTTGCCTTCAGAGGAAACCGGGGTTGATTTTATAAATCATGTAGAGAACCAAAAGAACTTTAACATCTTTAAGTACCGAAATTTTTACAATGGTGGTGGAGTTGCTATAGGGGACATCAACAATGATGGGCTTTCCGATATTTATCTCACAGGAAACATGGTTGCCAACCGCTTGTACTTGAACAAAGGTGATTTTAAATTTGAGGACATCTCCGAAAGTGCTGGCGTAACGGGCAACAAACCTTGGTCAACAGGTGTGGTAATGGTCGATATCAATCAGGATGGGTTATTGGACATCTATGTCAGCAATGCCGGAAATCTGGAGGGAAACAATCATGATAACGATCTCTATATCAATAACGGCGATCTTACATTTACCGAAAAGGCCCATGATTTCAATCTGGCCAAAACCGGATTTACAACGCACGTCTCTTTTTTCGACTATGACAAGGATGGTGATTTGGATGTCTACATCCTGAACAATAGCAATATTCCCGTGAGCAGTTTGGGGTATGCCGAGCAGAGAGGGGTTCGCGCTCAAGACTGGGAAGGAGTCCCCCATATCTTTAGGGGTGTTGGGGACATGTTGATGAGAAACGATAATGGCAAGTTTGTAGATGTAAGTGAGGAAGCGGGTATCTATGGAAGTCTTATCGGATTTGGTTTGGGTGTTCTGGTGACGGATTTTAATCAGGACTTGTATCCTGACATTTATGTATCCAACGATTTCTACGAAAGGGATTACTTATACATCAACCAAAAAGATGGGACATTCCGGGAAGAAATCAAAGATTGGACTTCACACCTGAGTTTGTCGGCAATGGGGATTGACATTGCTGACATCAATAACGATGGGTTGAATGACATTTTTATCACGGATATGTTGCCCGAACCCGAGGAGCGCGTAAAGTCTGTAATGGAGTTTGAGGGATATAATATTTTTGAACTAAAACAAAGCAAGGATTTTTTCCAACAGTACATTCAAAATACGTTACAGCTCAACAATGGAAATGGCACCTTTTCCGAAGTTGCCTATTACAGCGGAATTGACGCCACGGATTGGAGTTGGGCCGGCCTTATGTTCGATATGGACAATGATGGTCTTCGGGATATCTTCGTAACCAATGGAATCAACCATGATCTTACGGATTTGGACTTTGTAGATTTCTTTGCCAATGAAATCATCCAGAAAATGGCACTCACGGGGCGTAAGGAGTCCATAGATTCCATTATCAGCAAAATGCCGATTAAGCCGCAGCCCAACTACGCTTACAAGAACAATGGCGATATCACTTTTAAAAATGCCAATAAAGAATGGGGGTTTGAGCTACCCACCCGATCCAATGGGGCCGCCTATGGGGATTTGGATAACGATGGGGATTTGGATATGGTCATCAACAATGTAAATACCGAAGCTTTTATCTATAGAAACAATACGGACGCCCAGCTGGAAAACAACTACATCCAGTTAGCCTTTAAAGGCCCTGAAAGCAACCCCTTTGCCGTGGGAACGTTGGCGCAATTTTATTTTGATGGCAACATTGTTAACCAAGAACTGATTCCCTCCCGCGGATTCCAATCTTCTATGGATTATGGAATGACCCTGGGACTTGGAAAAGTAGAGATATTGGATTCCATACGAATTATTTGGCCGGATGACCGTACCCAAAAATTGGAACAGGTAAAGGCCAACCAAAAACTTGTTCTCAATTATTCGGAATCAACCGGGATCTATGTTTTGCCTAACATAGGGGCCAATAAAACGTTCATCAGGGAATTGGACTCCAAAATACTGGTCTCTCATGAAGAGGATCATTACAACGACTTTGATTATGAAGGTCTTATCTATAAAAAATTATCGCAAGAAGGTCCATCATTGGCCGTGGGGGACGTTAATGGTGATGGCAATGAGGATTTTTATATCGGAGGGGCCAAAGGCCAAACAGGGGTTATCTATTTACACCGTGGTAACGGTCAACTTCAGCAAAAAGGTTCCCGAGCTTTTGAAAGTGATGCAGAGCATGAAGATGTTGCAGCCTCTTTTTTTGATGCGGACGGCGATGAGGACCTGGATCTCATTGTAGGATCGGGAGGAAACAATGTGGGTTCACAGCGTACTTATCGGGCAAGACTTTACTTAAATGATGGAAATGGGAATTTCACCGCATCCGAGCAAGAGCTGCCCTCCACTTTTAAAAACATTTCCACTATTGCACCATATGATTTTGACAGCGATGGAGATATGGATGTGTTTGTCGGCTCTAGGAGTGTGGTCGGCGTATACGGAATCTCCCCAGATCATGTTTTCCTGGAGAATAAGGGCAATGGTGTTTTTGCCAATGCAACTGAACGTTTGGCCTTCGATTTAAAAAATGCTGGAATGGTGACCGATTCCAAATGGGTCGATGTTGATGGCGATGACAAAAAGGATTTGGTCATAACCTCTGAATGGGATACTCCAAAAATTTACAAAAACTCGGGAAGAAGACTTTCCAAACTAACATCATCCCTGGATAGTTTATACGGCTGG
This sequence comes from Bacteroidota bacterium, assembly GCA_039196145.1. GTDB lineage: Bacteria > Bacteroidota > Bacteroidia > Flavobacteriales > Flavobacteriaceae > Flagellimonas. Next base: position 1,624 of record JBCCUY010000024.1, on the reverse strand, counting down.
TGGAATACCGTTGAGACAGCAGATTTGGACAATGATGGTGACCAAGACTTTATTTTGGGAAACCAAGGCCTCAACTCGCATTATCAGCCTTTGGAATATCAACCCATGAAAATTTGGATCAACGATTTTGATAACAATGGCACTATTGAGCAAATCGTTACCCAGCATTACAATGGGGGCGACTATCCCATCCACCAGAAAAGGGAATTAACCGAACAATTGGTATCACTTAAAAAGGAGAACCTTAAGGCATCTGACTATGCCAAGCGCACTATTCACGAGCTTTTTTCCAAGGAAGTCATGGACAAATCCATTGTAAAGCAGGTGACTGTTTCAGCCTCCGTTATAGCCATAAATGAAGGCGGAGGGAAATTTAGCATTCAAGCTCTACCTTCACGTGCACAGCTGTCCTGCGTATGTGATATTACCTGTGCGGATGTAAACAATGATGGTAACCTCGACCTAATCATGGCCGGAAACAATTTTGAATTTAAACCCCAATTCTCAAGATTGGATGCCAGTTATGGAAATCTCCTCTTGGGAGATGGCAACTTGGGCTTTACTTGGCAAAATTACAACGACAGTGGCTTCGCCATCAAGGAAGAAGTCAAGTATTTGGAGCAGTTGACCGATAAACACGGGAAACGCTATTTAATAGCGGCCATCAATAATGAAAAACCAAAGATTTTTGCCATTGATGAATAGGTTCCTACTTGCATTGATTTGTTCAACTCTGGTTCTAGGGTGCAAAAAAGGAGGGGATTTGTTTGAAAATCCCAATCCAAATACCACTGGGGTAAACTTTACCAATCGAATAGAGCAATCCGATGACCTTAGCATTTTGGATTACCTCTACTTTTACAACGGTGGTGGTGTATCTGTCGGGGATATCAATAACGATGGTCTACCTGATATCTTTTTCTCGGGAAATCAGGTAAAGAATAAACTCTATTTAAACAAAGGGAACCTCAAATTTGAAGATATTTCGGAGGCGGCCGGTGTGGAGGGCAACAGCTCTTGGAACACCGGAACCGTAATGGCCGATGTGAATGGGGATGGCTTGCTTGACATCTATGTATGCGCAGTTGTGGGCATCAATGGTTTTAATGGGTTTAACGAGCTGTACATTAATAATGGCGATAACACATTTTCGGAACAGGCGGCTAAATACGGATTGGACTTTGACTCCTACAGCTCTAATGCGGCGTTCTTCGATTATGACCTTGATGGTGATTTAGATCTATATCTATTAAACCATGCCGTACACACCCAAAATTCTTTTGGAAGATATGATCTTAGACATGAACGCAATTTTGAGACCGGAGACAAGCTCCTCCGCAACGATGGAGGCAAATTTGTTGATGTAAGTGAGACCGCCGGGATCTACGGCGGCGTTAATGGATACGGTCTGGGCTTGGCTATTTCGGACTTTAACCTTGATGGTTTCCCGGATATTTATGTGGGGAATGATTTCCATGAGGATGACTACTATTACCTCAATAATGGGGATGGCACCTTCACGGAAAGTCTAAAGGAATACTTTGGGCATACCAGTAGATTTTCTATGGGGAGCGATGTGGCGGACATCAACGGGGACGGAAGACCAGATCTCATTAGCTTGGAT
>JBCCUY010000023.1:0-19029 GCA_039196145.1 Bacteroidota bacterium | reverse complement strand
ATTTTCGTTACAATCGTGTAGATTTGCTCTATCTCAGTTTTTTGAATTTACGAGCTTGAATCTAGTGGGAATAACGATACTAAAACATAGCCTTGTCCAAGAATATGGAAATTTCTAGCATTGATATTGCAATTGTTATCGCCTACGTGATTGGGGTGCTTGTCCTTGGATTCTATCTTTCCAAAAAATCGTCCAAAAACCTGGAATCTTATTTTTTGGGAGGCAACCAACTTCCATGGTACTATTTGGGGCTAAGCAATGCTTCTGGGATGTTCGATATTTCAGGTACCATGTGGACCGTGGGCATTCTCTTTGTATACGGATTAAAAAGTGCTTGGTTGCCCTGGTTGTGGCCGGTGTGGAACCAAGTCTTCATTTTTGTCTATCTGGCTATTTGGATGCGACGATCCAATGTAATGACGGGTGCCGAATGGATTACCTTTCGCTTTGGTGATGGAAAAGGAGCCAAACTCTCCCACGTCATCATAGTTATTTTCGCTGTAATAAGTGTGCTAGGGTTTATCGCCTATTTTTTTGAAGGAATTGGAAAATACTGCACCTCCATTTTACCTTGGGACCTTGCATTCGATTTTCTTGGATATCAAGTTTCCTCGGCCAAGAGTTATGCACTGATCATATGCGGACTTACCTCTTTGTACACGGTTAAGGGTGGAATGCATAGTGTGGTGGCCACTGAGGTGATGCAATTTGTGATCATGACCATTGCCTGCATAGGTGTTGGTATTATCGCTTTCAATATGGTTGATGCGGGACAGATTGAAACTATTGTGCCCAATGGTTGGAAGGATTTATGGTTTGGATGGAACCTGGATTTGGATTGGAGCACTAGTGCTTTCCCCCAGGTAAACTCAAAGATTGGAAAAGATGGATTTGACCTCTTTGGTCTACTATTTATATTGATGGTGCTGAAGGGTATTCTTGCCTCCACTGCGGGGCCTGTTCCCAGCTATGATATGCAACGCATTCTGGCAACACGTACTTCTGCAGAAGCTGCAAAAATGAGTTTTCTGACCATTTGTGTGCTGTACATCCCAAGGTACTTTATGATTGTAGGCTTTGCGGTCCTCTCATTGGTTTATTTGGGACCGGAGCTTTCGGCTATGGGTGGTGAAATCGATTTTGAACAGGTGCTTCCTATGGCCATCAATAAATTTCTTCCTGTGGGACTTAAGGGATTAATGTTGGCTGGTTTCTTGGCAGCATTTATGGGCACCTTTGCGGCCTTTGTTAATGCGGCGCCTGCCTATATTGTAAACGATATCTATAAGAAATACATAAAGCCGGGCGCTTCGGATAAGCGATTGGTGAACCTGAGCATTTGGTCTTCCTTGGCCATGGTGGTGGTGGGAATAATTTTTGGTTTGAACGCCGGATCGCTCAACGAGTTGATCCTATGGCTTAGCTCAGCCTTGTACGGTGGGTATGTGGCGGCCAATGTCTTGAAGTGGATATGGTGGCGCTTCACAGGTAACGGCTACTTTTGGGGGATGCTGTTCGGTTTGATTGCCTCTACCGTTAAACTGTTTTTCTTCCCTCAATATGTGGATATTTTTGTCTTTCCCATCATCTTTCTGTTTTCCTTTTTGGGATGCATCATTGGAACCTACTTGGAACCCCTGCCCAATAAGGAAGCCGTAAAAAAGTTTTATAAACAAACACGACCTTGGGGATTCTGGGGACCGATCAAAAGGGAGGTCTTGGCAGAAGACCCAAGCTTTGAACCGAACCAAGATTTTCGTCGCGATAGTTTCAATGTAGTGGTAGGAATAATTTGGCAGATGGCCCAAGTGGTCATCCCCATTTATTTTATGCTGCGCGAAAATACCCAAATGGTGATTTGGTCCGCAGTGTTGATTTTAACAAGTTACTTGCTCAAAAAGTTCTGGTGGGATAAATTAAAGGAAGTCTAGCATGAACGGCAATTTAAAAATCACTGGCACTTTCTTGGACGAGATAAGTCACGACATCCCCCATCAGAATTGGGGTAGGAAGGAATGGGCGAATGATTTCAGGCATATGAAAAAAATGGGTATCGATGCCGTTATTCTGATTCGGTCAGGATATCAAAAGTTTCTTACCTATCCATCGGAATATCTCATAAAGCAAAAAGGCTGTTTTAAACCGCGCACAGATTTGGTCAAGCAGTTTCTGGAACTTTCGGATGAATTTGGGATGCAGTTCTATTTCGGAACCTACGATAGTGGGGCTTACTGGAAAACGGGCGATATGACCTTGGAACTGGATTCCAACCTGCATGTAATTGATGAGGCCTACAGTACCTATGGTAGTTATAAGAGCTTTAACGGATGGTACCTAAGCTTGGAATTGAGCAGAAGAACCAAAGGTGCCGTGGATACCATAGCGCGACTTGGAAAACACTGTAAGGAGGTCAGCGGGGGACTACCGGTTTTGATCTCCCCTTGGATTGATGGAAAAAAAGCGGTTGAGCCCTCAGAACATGCCATTACCAAGGCGGAAAGCGTGTCTTTGGAAGAACATTTCACGGAGTGGAACGAAATATTTGACGGCGTACAGGGCGCTATAGATATAGTGGCTTTTCAAGATGGGCATGTGGACTATGAGCATTTGGAAGACTATCTGAAACTGAATAAAAAGTTGGCAGATCGCTATGGTATGCAATCTTGGACCAATTTGGAATCTTTTGATCGTGATATGCACATAAAGTTTATGCCCCTCAAATTTGAAAAACTACTGCTTAAGCTGGAAGCCGCTAAAAGAGCAGGCTGCGAAAAGGCCATCACCTTTGAATTTTCACATTTTATGAGTCCCCAATCGGCGTACCCACAGGCTGGGCACTTGTACAATAGATATATGGAATATTTTGAAAATCTGAACCATAGTTAAAACCAAGTCACTGAAAAACTACGCCCAACAATATCGCTCAGAACTTCTGGAAGAAATTATCCCGTTTTGGGAGAGGTTTTCCGTGGACCGTGAACATGGTGGGTATTTTACCTGTCTTACCCCACAGGGTAAGGTGTACGATACGGATAAGTTGGTATGGTTACAGGCCCGTCAAGCTTGGATGTTTTCCAAATTCTATAGTACGATAGAACAGCGTAAGGAGTGGCTGGAGGTGGCTGGGAACGGCATTCGGTTTTTGGAAAAGTACGGCAGGGACTCGAAAGGCAATTGGTATTTTTCTCTGGATAAAAAAGGGAATCCATTGGTTCAGCCGTACAATATTTTTTCAGATTGTTTTGCCGCCATGGCTTTTGGTGCGTATTCCGAGATATCCGGCGATCAAAAGTATGCTAGGATTGCCAAGGAAACCTTTGGGAATATTTTGAAGCGACAACACAATACCAAGGGAATCTACAATAAAAAATTTCCAGGTACGCGGGAGCTGAAAAATTTTGCACTGCCCATGATTCTGTGCAATCTTTCCCTGGAACTGGAATCAATTTTAGATACCAAGCAAATTGACAACCTTACCAATAGCATCTCCAAACAGATTTTGGAAGAATTCTACGATCAAGGTAGGGGCATGGTCCTAGAGAATATATCTATCGATGGACATTTTGTTGATAGTTTTGAAGGTAGATTGCTCAATCCTGGACATGCCATAGAGGCCATGTGGTTTATTATGAACATTGGTATTCGCAACAATGATGATCAGTTGGTCAAAAAAGCAGAGCAAATTATGTATCAGCAGTTGGAATTAAGTTGGGACGATACGTTTGGTGGGATTTTCTATTTTCTGGACGCCAAAGGCCATCCCCCAGAGAAATTGGAATGGGACCAAAAGTTGTGGTGGGTTCATTTGGAAACTTTGGTGGCCTTGGCCAAGACTTATGCCCATAATCAAAGTCCGTTGGCCAAAGATTGGTTTGAAAAAGTACACGAATACACCTGGAACCATTTCAGGGATTCAGAACATGGTGGTGAGTGGTACGGATACCTGAACAGAAGAGGGGAGCTATTGCTTCCGTTGAAGGGGGGCAAATGGAAGGGCTGTTTTCACGTCCCAAGAGCTCTGCTGGAGATTTCAAAAACACTGGATATCTAACACGGATGATGGGAAATATGTCAAGATTTTATGGGCTTATCTTAGTCTTGGTAGTTGGTCTAATATGGATCCCTGCAAACTCCCAGTCGGTTAAAGGAGTTTGGTTAACTGATGTGGCAAGCAAAGCCTTAGATTCCAGAGAAAGTATAGAAGAGGTAGTCCGCAGGTGCAAGGCTATTGGCCTGGATAATATTTATGTCGTGGTGTGGAATCGCGGATATACGCTTTATCCAAGTGCGATTATGCAGGCGGAATTCGGTAGACGTGTAATGCCTCGATTTTCAAAGTTCGATATGTTGGCAACCCTTATCGAAGAAGCCCACAAGGAGAGTCTAAAAGTACACGCTTGGTTCGAATTTGGTTTTTCCTCTAGCTACCAGAAGGAAGATGGGGGACACATCCTGAGAGTAAAACCGGAATGGAAGGCCTTGGATAATCAAGGCAACTTGGTTAGTAAAAATGGGTTTCAGTGGATGAACGCCTTTCATCCCGAAGTACAGGAGTTTTTGTTGTCGCTTATTGTGGAAGTTGTTCAAAACTATGACATTGATGGGGTGCAAGGCGATGATAGACTTCCTGCAAATCCCTCCACGGCCGGGTATGATGCATATACGATAGGTGCCTATAAAAAAGAACATAACGGTGTGCATCCTCCGCAGGATTATAAAAACAAAGATTGGGTGGACTGGCGGGCCAAGCGATTAAATCGTTTTGCCGAGAAGATTTTTAAAACGGTAAAGTCGACAAAACCGGAAGTAATGGTAACCATGGCTCCGAGCATATTCCCTTGGAGTAAGGAGGAATATCTGCAAGATTGGCCTACCTGGGTAGAAGCGGGTTGGGTTGATCAGATCATCCCTCAGGTTTATCGCTATAATATTGAGGCATATACCAAAACTTTGGAGTCTAATTTGGAGTTTATGCCAGAAGGTTCTAAGGATTTGTTTGTCCCAGGGGTTCTGCTGAAGGTAGATGATTACCTTCCTTCGGAAGCGTATCTCAAAAACATGATCAACACCAATCGAAAACTGGGTTTAAAGGGAGAGGTATTTTTCTTTTATGAAGGTTTAAAAGGGCACGATTCCTTTTTCCAAGATGAGTACCCAAAAATGTAGAGTTATGGGAAGAACGTTAGTAATGATTTTTTTGTTGGGTATGATGCTCCCCAGTTTTGCACAAAATCAAGTAGATGTGCTGATTATTGGCGGGGGAGCGGGAGGTACCTCGGCCGGAATTCAGGCAGCTCGAATGGGGGCCAAGGTGCAAATTTTGGAGAAAACCACATGGTTGGGCGGTATGCTTACAAGTGCTGGGGTCTCTGCCATTGATGGCAATCACCAGCTTCCTTCCGGGATTTGGGGAGAGTTTCGGGAAAAATTATACAAGTATTACGGAGGACCCAAAGCAGTGGCTACTGGATGGGTAAGTCATACGCTATTTGAACCGTCTGTTGGGAATAGAATTTTAAAAGAGATGACCAGCATTCCCAATCTGACTATTGCCTTCAATGTGGAGTATCAAAAGATTGAGAAAAGAGGAGATGCATGGTTGGTGACGTATACCCAAGGGAGAAAAAGTGAATCCATAGAGGCCAGCATTTTAATCGATGCTACGGAAACCGGTGAATTATTGCCTCTTGTGGACGCCGAATATCGCTTGGGGATGGACTCCAAATCGGACACAGGGGAACAGGAAGCACCAGATGAAGCTAACAACATCGTTCAGGATTTGACCTATGTGGCCATACTGGAGGATGTAGGAGCGGTAAAACAACGTAGGGGATTGGTAAAAAAACCAAAAGGCTATTCGGCCGAAGCTTATGCTTGTGCCTGTAAGCGAGAGGATGGTGAAATGTTTGGAGCGGTATCGGGCTGCGTACAGATGTTGAACTATGGGAAACTACCCAACAACAAATACATGATCAACTGGCCTAATTGTGGCAACGACTTTTTTGTGAACTGGCCAGAACTTTCTGTGTCGGAACAACGGGAACAATTCAAAAAGGCCAAGGACTTCACCCAAGGTTTTGTCTATTACATTCAAAATGAACTGGGCTTCAAAAATTTAAGATTGGCAGAAGAATTCCCCACAAAAGATGGATATCCTATGATTCCTTATCATAGGGAGGGCAGACGAGCCAAAGGAAAGACCTTTCTGGTGGTGGACCATCTGGAAAGGCCCTATGATTTTAAATTGTACAAAACCGGTGTGGCCGTTGGTGATTATCCCATTGATCATCACCACGATAAAAATCCCGAAGCACCGGAAATTGACTTTATCAATATTCGAGTTCCGAGTTATTCAATTCCCATGGGGAGTTTGGTGCCTGAGCAAGTGGACAATTTTTTGGTGGCCGATAAAAACATTAGCGTTTCCAATGTCGTGAATGGCACAACAAGATTGCAACCGGTAGTGCTTGGGATTGGGCAAGCTGCCGGAGCTATTGCTGCACAAGCTGTTTTGGAGCAAAGTAAAACCTCTAAAGTGTCCATTCGAAAAGTACAGCAGGCCCTTTTAGAGCAAAATGCCTATCTAATTCCCTTTATGGATGTTAAGCCTGCGGATGTAGGTTTTTCGGCTATTCAAAGAATTGGAGTTTCGGGAGTGCTCAAAGGTTATGGTGTACCCTATAAATGGGCCAATCAGACTTGGTTTTATCCTGAGCGATTGGTATCTGAATACGAGTTGAAAACAGGCTTGGAACCCTTATATCCAAAATTGGTCAAATTGCAAGCTTCAGGAAGTCCGGTGACCCCAAAGTTTTTGATTGAGCTCTTACATCTTTTGGAGCGGGAAATTTCCTTGGATAAGTTGAAGACAATCTGGTCCACCACTGGGAATACTGGCGAATTCTCTGAGCTTTCTGCACTAAATAGAAGAACAACAAGTATCCTGGTTGACCGACTTTTAAACCCATTTCAATTTGAAGTGGATCACCATGGAAAGCTGCTTAAAAAATAGTCGCTGAATCGGCCTTTTTTATCGATATTATTTTACGCTCATTTTAGGTGGATCTTGACTAAGATCATATCTTTGCGCGCACTACATTTTTCAACAAAAAAGTTTAGATTTTAGGGATGCAAGTAACGAATACCATCTTAATGATTAGGCCGGTCAATTTTAGAATGAACGAGCAGACCGCTGTGAATAATTATTTTCAGGAGCAACCCAACCTTAGCAAGGATGAGATCAATGCCAAGGCACAGCGCGAATTTGACAGCTTTGTGGCCAAGCTCAGGGAACATGGAGTAAAGGTTGTTGTGATTGAGGATACCAAAGAGCCAGATACTCCGGATTCTATTTTCCCAAACAATTGGGTTTCCTTCCATGCCACAGGTACGGTTTGTGTGTATCCCATGTTTGCTGAGAACCGAAGAAAAGAACGAAGGGAAGATATCTTTGATAAGTTGGAAAATGAGGGCTTTGTCATTGACAATGTGATGGACTATACCGCTGCAGAAGAAGAAGGTGTCTTTTTGGAAGGAACAGGAAGTATTTTAAAGGATAGGGTGCACCAAAAGGCCTATTGTGCACTTTCGGAACGTGCCCATGAGGAACTTTTTATTGAATTCTGTGAGGATTTTGATTGCTTTCCGGTGATTTTCCATGCCAACCAGAGTGTGGACGGGGAACGATTGCCTATCTACCATACCAATGTAATGATGGCCATGGCGGAAACCTTTGCCGTGATTTGCTTGGATACCATAGACGACAAAAAAGAACGCAAGTATGTCGTGGAACATCTGAAAAAAGATGGTAAGGAGGTGATTGATATTACCGAAGAACAGATGTACAACTTTGCTGGAAATATGTTACAAGTGATTGGAGCTGAAGATCAACGCTATATGGTGATGAGTTCAGCCGCATACAATAGCTTGCGGGAAGACCAGATTTCGGCTATTGAAAAACACTGTCCCATTATCCACAGTTCACTGGATACCATTGAAACCTGTGGTGGCGGTTCTGCACGCTGTATGATGGCGGAGGTATTTTTACCGAAAGCATAATCCCACTGTGCGATTCCGATCCCTCCGGTTTGGTATGAAATACCAAACCACCTCCCCTACATCGGGGGAGGAATATTGTTTAGGGTTTCTATTTAAATTTTCCGATTGTTATGAAGCTCCTCCCTTCGGGAGAGGGGAAGTGGCTTGATGTATGCATCAAGCCGGAGGGGTGAACTACTCCTCCACCGTAAACTCACGTATGGCCTGATTGGGTTCCATAATATTGTATCCTTTCCAGAATTCGGGATTATACGCGGAGAGGTAAGTGGCCTTGGCCGTTTCATCCTCTTTTAATCCCTCAATTTGGGATTTGGATACCGACTTTGCATCAAAAACCACCAACTCATATTTTTCCGTGTTATAATTTATAATGTCCAAGGCCAATGAAAGCTCATTTTGTTTTCTTCTACCTTTTACATGCTTGTTCTTTTCAATAACCTTTAAGGGTCGATCCACGCCCATCTTACGCCCAAAGGTAAAGTTCATGAACTTTAAGCGGTATAGTTCGCCACCGAATTTGGAAAACACCGTACTGCCAAAATACTGCTGTTCCCGATAACTGAAGCCCAGCAATTTGATGCTTCGCAACGGTTTTACATTCTCGTAATCTATGCGCACAATGGCAAAATCCTCAATATTTACAAAAAGTTTACCTTGAAAGTCACCCCGTCCCTTCGGCACAAAACCAATGACGTATACCCCATGGTTTTCCAATTCGGAGTAACCCACTAATTCGTACTCATAGCGATTGAGCTTTTTAGGTACATCCAACTTTGATTTCTTATTGAAAAACTGGGAATGAATTTCATTCATGACATACTTTCGATTCCCCAGAAAATCACTCTTTTCTGGTTTTTTTAGCTCATCGGCAATTTCGTCTGTGTCATCCTCCGCCTCTAAAATGGAATCCACAGGTACTTTTTCGCCAAAAATACCCGACTTGATTTTAAGGTAGGAATCGGGCTTTACATTGGCCTTAAAGATGGCCTCCATTTTGTCCGATAGCGCTTCCATGGAACTTTCATTGCTCTTATCGTACAATTCGGCTGCCTTAATTACTTCCAACTTGTTTTCTTCGCCTCCTGTATAGTAATCGCCCAAGGTCTCCGTGTAGTAGGAGGAACGACGGGGTAGAATGGATACGATACTGTCGATCAATTTCTTGTTGAGCTCTGCAATGGTGGATTTCTTGAACTCAATGTCAAGTTTTTGAACCGTATTGAAGCTGGATTGTCTTAAGAAAAAGCGTTGTTTGGCCGGTGTCTTTGCGTAGTTCTTTGGCATGTTTTCCTCTACACGTTCCATGATTTCATCTACTGATAGTTCCTTATCAAATAGATATACCCCACTGAGTTCTATGGCTTTTGGAGTTATGGCGATGATACTATCTTGGAGCTGCTCCAAGGTAAAGCCTGTTTTCTGGTACCCCATGGAGGAGATATAAACCGAATCCTGCATGGCAATGCCAGCCTCCAGAATAAACCCGAATCTGCCTTCCTCATTGGTGATGACGCCTTGATGCTCCCCGTATTGAACAGTGGCATAAGGAATACCTTTTTGGGTCTTGGCATCCACCAAACGAGAACTGACACTCTGAGCAGAAAGGGTATGGCCCATAGAAAGCAAAACGGCGAAAACAAAAAATAGGGTTTTAGCTGACATAAGTATGTTTTTTGATTGTCTATGTAATAGACAACTGAATAGGTAAAAGGGTTGCATCTGATATAGGACGAATTGCAATGGACTTTGTAACAAATTTTATTCCAAAGACCTGGTTTTGGTAAGATTACGGATCATTCCGCCAAAGATGAAATAATGAAATGGGTAAACGCTGAGCCAGTACAGTCGACCGCGTAAACCTCGCGGCCTGAAGGTGGCCACCTGATGGAGCCTATTGTCAGAATCAATCTTGAATTCGAGCCATGCCTCTCCCGGCATGCGCATCTCTGCAAACAACAGCAGGCGCTTAGCCTTTTTATCAGCCAATAACACGCGCCAAAAATCCAGCGCGTCTCCTGGGAATAGTTTGTCTGGATGGGTACGTCCTCGGCGTAAACCCGGTCCCCCGTTAAGTTTGTCCAAGAACCCCCGTATTTTCCAAAGCCAGTTGGCATAGTACCAACCTGTGTCACCACCTATTTTCCAGATATTTTCCAAAGTGCCCTCAGCATTCTGGACCACCATGGATTTTGCATCGGTAAGAACTCCGTATTTGGGTACCTGAATGTATTTACCTAGGTTGGCCTTTATCTGCCCGCTGGCAATGCTGTCCTTCCAGCTGCTTATGACCAAGTTCTGCTCAATTTTCTTGAATGCCATGGCTATGGCTTCCTCATAACTATGTGTTTGGATACCTAAAAGTTCTTGTAGCCGATTATCCTTCGCCACAACTTCCATTTTCATGCTATTGACCAGATTCACCGCTAACTTGTAGGATGTTGAGGTAACAAAATAGAGCCAATAGGAAGACAGTTTGGGGGTCATTATGGGAACGGTCAAAATCCAGTTTTTAAATCCTCTGACCTTGGCATATTGATGCAGCATTTCCTTGTAGGTAAGGACATCGGGGCCGCCAATATCAAACGACTGACCATAGGTTTGGGTGTTTCCCAAAACACCGGTCAAAAAGTTGATGATGTCCCTTATGGCGATGGGCTGGGTCTTGGTAAGTACCCATTTCGGGGTGATCATCACCGGTAACTTTTCGCAAAGATCCCGAACAATCTCAAAGGATGAGCTTCCCGAGCCCACAATGATTCCTGCCCGAAGTACCGTGAGTTCAAAACTTCCCCGATAAAGAATGTCCTCCACATTTTTTCGCGACTTAAGATGTTTGGACAGTTTTATATCGTTGACAATGCCACTGAGGTAAATCACTTGCTCAATCTGGGTATCTGCTACCCAGGTATTGAAATTTTGTGCCGCTTTGGCTTCCTGCACGTCAAAATCCCCAATGGAGGAGGTCATGGAATGAATAAGATAGTACGCGGCATTACAATCTTCAGGTATTTTTGAAGGGGAGCTATCGTCTAAAAAATCAATTTCTACCACCTCAATTTTTGAACGTGTGCCCTGGTCAATGGAAAAACGTTTTTCATCCCGCACGGCACAGACTACCTGGTGTCCCATTTCCAATAATTTGGGAAGCAGCCGCATACCAATGTATCCGTTGGCGCCAGTTAGGAGTATTTTCATAAATCTTCAATAGAGGTTGGGGCATTGTCTGCCTTATAGTCCAATAGCTTCTTAAAATATTTTTGGATAGCCTTGGTGTCCGATTTTACTTTGATGAAATACTGGTCGCGATATATGGAGTATACGGCAAAATCGCCCTTATAAAGTGTGAGTTTATAATAGGGGATGATAAGGCCGTAGGTTTCCAACAACGAACGGAAACGGACAATGATCCCCTTGGGCCGCATTTCAATATTGCAGGTGTTCAGGTTGTTGTCCAGGATGAGAAGATTTTGGATTTCCACACTGGCATCTGTCATAAAAAGCTTTGGTGAACCTATTCCCCCAAGTGCCCATCGTTCTTTAAGCGTGAAGGGTTTCCCTACCTCGGCATCTACCTTTTGCTTGATTTTTGGGTCGGTGTACGAAACATTTAACAGCATGTCTAAATTTAGCCAAAATCGATGGTTTTCTTATGGATGATAGCCACGAATAATAACGAAAAAGGGTAAAAAATATGTAGTTTTGCAGGCTGAAAAGCCTGATACATGAGTTTGCAAAAAGTTTTGTCACAATGCGTCATAGATGCAGTTAAGGAGTTGTACCAAGTGGAACTACCATCTGTTGAGTTTCAACCAACCCGAAAAGATTTTGAAGGCGATATTACCGTGGTGGTTTTTCCTATGCTAAGGTTTGTAAAGGGAAACCCTGTTGAAATCGGTACCAAGATTGGCGAATTTCTGCAAAAAAATGTGGGCGAGGTAGCCAAATTCAATGTGGTCAAAGGCTTTTTGAACGTAGTCATCGATGATCAATTTTACCTGGATTTTTTCAATAGCATCAGAGAAGAAGTGGATTATGGCTATGTAAAGGATATTTCTTCTAATGCCGTCATGGTGGAATATTCGTCCCCCAACACCAACAAACCACTTCATTTAGGGCATATTCGGAACAATTTGTTGGGCTATGCTGTCTCCGAGATATTGAAGGCTGCTGGTAAAAAGGTGTATAAGACCCAAATCATTAATGATCGAGGCATCCATATCTGTAAAAGTATGTTGGCCTGGCAAAAGTTTGGAGAGGGCGAAACGCCCGGATCTTCAGGACTGAAGGGCGATCACTTGGTGGGCAAGTACTATGTGGCATTTGATAAGGCCTACAAGGAACAAATTGCCGAGTTGGTGTCCAATGGCACTGAAAAGGAAATGGCGGAGAAGGAAGCCCCAATTCTCTTGGAGGCCCAGGAAATGCTTCGGAAATGGGAGGCCGGAGATGAAGCAATAGTTTCCCTATGGGAAATGATGAACGGCTGGGTCTATGAAGGTTTTGAAACCTCGTACAAGAATCTTGGGGTCGATTTTGATGTACTGTATTATGAAAGCAACACCTACCTACTCGGGAGGGATGTAGTAAAGGATGGCCTGGAAAAAGGTATTTTCTTCAAGAAAGAGGATGGTAGCGTTTGGATAGACCTTACCGATGAAGGTTTGGATGAAAAAATTGTGCTCCGATCGGATGGCACAGCGGTCTATATGACCCAAGATATTGGTACCGCTATCCAAAGGGTTACGGATCACCCAGATATCAATGGAATGGTATATACTGTAGGCAACGAACAAGATTACCATTTTAAGGTGTTGTTCCTTATCCTAAAGAAATTGGGCTATAACTGGGCGCAGCAGCTGTACCACTTAAGCTACGGGATGGTGGATCTGCCCAGTGGCAAGATGAAAAGTAGGGAAGGAACCATAGTTGATGCCGATGACCTTATTACAAATATGGAAAACACGGCCGAAGAACTTTCCAAGGAACTTGGGAAGTTGGATGGCTACTCGGAAGAAGAAAAAAAGCGACTCTACCGTACCATTGGTTTGGGTGCCTTGAAATATTACATCCTAAAAGTGGACCCCAAGAAGCGGATTTTGTTCAATCCGGAGGAGTCTGTTGACTTTCAGGGAAATACAGGCCCCTTTATCCAATATACCTATGCTAGGATACAATCCATTCTTAGAAAGGCGGATTTTGACTTGACCGCGGACCTAAAAACCACATTCGATTTGAATGGAAAGGAAAAGGAATTGTTGAAATTGATCCAATTATTTCCCGAAACTGTTCAATTGGCTGCCGAAAACTATAGTCCGGCCCTCATTGCCAACTATACCTATGATTTGGTAAAGGAGTTCAATTCCTTTTACCAGCAAGTTTCCATTTTAGGGGAATCTGATGGCACCAAAAAACAATTCCGGGTATTGTTGTCCAAAAAGGTAGGGGAAGTCATTCAATCTGCTTTTAGGCTTTTGGGTATAGATGTTCCCGAGCGAATGTAGCCTAGAACGTTACCCTAAAGCTCACGTTTGGCGTAAGACCTAGGGAGATGTTTTCAACAGTTTCAATCTCATCATCATCGTTAACACGGTAGTACTTGTTAAGGCTGTTTCTTCGATTGGTCATATTGATTAAGGAAATCCCCGCATTGGCCTTCATTCTTTGAGTAATATTGAATTTGTAAATGGCCGAGGCATCCGCCCTGAAGTACTCGGGGAGTCGGCTACTGTTGGGGGCTTGATAGTTGATTCTAGCCGGGAAAACCGAGGTGTCCACAGCATTTCCATCGGTTTCCGGTTCGGTAAATGGCTTTCCGGAACGATAGTTTAGGCCAACACTCAATTTCAGGTTCTTATAGGTATATGTGCCCGCAAAGGTCACGGTATGCCGAATGTCCAGATTATTAGGGAAACTGTTTGGGACAATCGTCTCAAAAGTATAGTCGTTTTTGTTGTAGGTATAGCTTAACCATGTGCTGTAATTCGCTCCCTTTTTGTTGATGAGGAATTCCAGCCCTTTTACATCATAACTGCCAATTTCCCCACTGAATTGATTTTGATTCTGAAATCCTTGGGTGCTGGTGCTGATTCCGTCCACTTTTTTATAAAAACCTTCTACTCCAAGGTAGATGTCATTTTTGTCATAATTGATGCCCAAGGAACCTTGTTTGCTTTTGGTAATGGGAAGCAAATTGTCATCGGACAGTACCCATCTTCGTTTTTCAATGCCCAAAAAATTCTGTTCCAAGTCAATGACCTGGTTGGTGCTCTGACTTTTAAACTCTCCCAAAACCTCGGCCCTTAAATGGTTGGCCAATTTGAAGCTGAGGTTCAATCTGGGCTCTATCAAAAGTTCAGCGAACGTATTCAAGTTTTCAATGTAGTTAACCCTTACACCGCCCCTACCGACAAATTTATTGCCTTCTGACCGATACCCTATTTCGGAATAAGGGGCGTGAATTCGAATAACCCCGGTGATATTACTAAGAAAGTCGGGTTGGCTTACTATGGTGAAATTCTTGATTCCCGTCTCTATATATTGATATCCATTGTTCCAATCGAAACCTTCCGAAAGAACATACTTAGTGTCCAGTTTAACGGCGTTTTCTATGACTCGATTGTTTTGAAA
Organism: Bacteroidota bacterium; assembly: GCA_039196145.1. GTDB lineage: Bacteria > Bacteroidota > Bacteroidia > Flavobacteriales > Flavobacteriaceae > Flagellimonas. The sequence goes on along the minus strand of JBCCUY010000023.1, from coordinate 4,344 downwards.
AAGAATCTGTATTTGATTGGCAAAAAGACTTTCTGCATCCAAATTGTATCTGGAATAATACACGTTTAGGTTTGATGAGAGTCGGTCCGTCCATTGACTTTGCAATTGACCTCCAATTGACAGATTGTTCTGGTCCAGTAGGCTGTTGGTTGTTCTCAGTTGGGACAAGTTACTTTCTGTATAGTCCAGATTGTTGGTAATGCTTATGAAGTTCAGGCGGAGCTGATGGTCATCATTGATATCATACAGAAGTTTTCCGGTGAAATCGTAAAAGAAGAAGTTCTCACTTCTAGCGATTTCTTGATCTACAGCCACATTATTTGCGTTGGTCACTTCACTGTCCTGAAATGCCCTGTCAAAAAACTTGTTGTACGTCGGGGTGTTTAAAAAATCCGTTGTAGAACGACGTGCAGAAAACTGAAAACCGAGATTATGGGTCAAGGGCACTTGACCATAAACATCCCCGCTGATAAAATTGAATCCGGCACCTCCAACGAAATCATCGGAGAGCTCATTTCTGGTTTCCATTCGGATTACACTACTGACGCCATCGCCATAGGTGGATGGGGTTCCGTTTTTATACACCGTGATTTTATCAGTTAGATAAGGGTTGAAGGCGGATATCAAACCAAAGAAATGCCCAGATTGATACATTTTTATTCCGTTCCAGAGCATAAGGTTTTGATCGTTGGTACCCCCACGGACATTAATGTCCGAAACCGTTTCATCTATACTTTTAATCCCGGGTAGGGACTGCACCGTTTGTAGAATATCTGGCTCAATAAGACCGGGAAGGATACCGAAATCGGCCGTGTTCAGCGTAATGCTGGCATCAGTTTCTTTTATGATTCCCGTGGTTAGGAATTTATAAACGATCACCTCTTTCAATTGCTCATAATGCTGGGCCATTAATATCTTGGGACAGCCTCCTTCTTTGAGCAACTCGTCTACCGTTATATACTTGGTGTTGAAGCCAAGGTATCTAATTTTAAGCGTTGCATTTCTAGGGATATCAAATAGGCGAAAAGCGCCGTCTACATCAGTAGTTTGGGCTATGGTGGTGCCAAATACCTCAACCGTTGCTCCCGGGATGTTGTTTTCTGCGAAATTGTCAAGCACTCTTCCGCAGACCCTAACGAGAGTACTTGTACTCAGGGTATAGTACCTATCGTTTAGTTTTTGGACCTTTATCTGGAACTCGGAAGTGATGTGGTCAAGAATATCATTAAGTGCAACGAGGTTTCCGGGAATTTGGATTTTAAATCCCTCCAAATCTTTATTGATATACGAAAACTTAATGTTGAATTGCTCCTCGAGTTGTTTAATGTAGGACACAAGGTCAACCTGTCTTACCCTTTCCTCTTGGGCGGTGAGATTGGTCCCCAGAAAAAGTAAAAACAGTAAAAAGAGGCAAAAGCGGCCTCTAAGGAGTCTTTTCAGCATAGAAAAGTACATTATCGCCCTCAAGTTTGTAATTAATTCTAGATGGGGTGCTTATACTTTTTAACGCCATATTTATGTCCGTGTTGCTAAAAGTTCCTGTAAATAACAGATTCTTATCAACATTTTGTGTTTTTACCTCAATATTAAACTGTCTTTCCAATTCGGCTAAGACATATCCTAACGGAATGCTTTCGAAAGAACTTTCATTGTTGACCCAAGAAGGTTGGGCTGTATTTGGTTTTGGGGAAGCGATAACGGCTCCATCAATGACCATAAAGGAAGTTCCGGCTGGCAATTGGGTTTTCGTGTCGTTGTAGGTAACGCTTACCAGACCTTCATAACAAGTAACCTCGAAAAAACCTTCCCTATTTTCTACATTAAACTGAGTGCCCAGTACCGCAACGGTTCCTTGGGATGTGGAAACGGTGAATTTTTCACCTTTTGCAACCTTAAAAAAAGCCTCGCCCTCAAGGGCTACATTTCGCTTTTTATCCCAGTTTTTTTCACTGAAAGAAACACGGGAACCTGCATTTAAAATAATTTCTGAGTTATCCGGTAGGGTGACTTGGGAACGCTCTGCATATTCAGTGGAGATAGATTCGTCCAAGGTATTCACATAGAAATAGGAACCGGTCAATAGCAGGGCAATGACAGCGGCAACGCGCAAGAATTTTTTGAAAGGGTGAAGTGCAATAACTTTCGGCGTCTCACCTATTCGCTCGTTCTTGAGTTGCATAAGTGCTCGGTCAACGTCAAACTCCGGAGCTTCAAGACGACCTGAAACCTCCTTTAGTTTCTGATATGAAGCATAGGCCTCGGAGTTCTTGAAATCCTCCAGTTCCTGACCGGAAAGCTCTCCGCTAAGCCATTTTGCTAAATAATTCTCCTGCATGATTTCTATGCTTTACACATTAATAACAACTAACTTCCTAAAAACCCTACTTTCAGATTATTAATTATCAAATTCTACTATTTGATCGTTCCATTTAAGATCCAATTCTTTGGGAAATCCAATATCAAAAATTCAAGGTTCTTATTTATATTCCGTCAATTTGCTCCCTCAGCGCCTTTAGGGCCAGGTGCATTCGTTTTTCAATGGCTTTTACGCTTACACCCTCCATCTCGGCAATTTCCGCATATTTTTTTCCATCAATCCGATTGAGCAAAAATGTGGTGCGTTGGTTTTCCGGTAAATCGTTCAAGGCTTTGTCCAACTTCTCTTTATATTGCTTTTCCTCCATTAAAAATTCGGGCGATTCATTGGAATGTTCCAAACTTGGGTTAGCGTATTTAAGTCGAACTTTCTCCGCTTTGATGACATTCAGGTATAAATTGTTTGCCACTGTGTACAAATAGGACTTTGCCTTTTCCGGTGCCACCTTTGAACAGTTTTCCCAAAGTTTTACAAATGCCTCTTGCACAGCATCATGGGCTTTTTCCTCATTGCCGAACTTATAATATATATAGTTGAATACCGTTTTGGAATTAGCCTTGAAAACGGAGCTGAAAACCTGCTCTTCGCAAACGTTGTTCATTTAGGAGGTGTTGACTTTGAATCAAAGATATTTTAAAAAAAATTAAGATAAAGTAGGGTTTTTTTCCGATGAGTTGTTTTAGGATTGAATTCTAACTAAAAATCCAAATCGTTATGAAAAAGTTGATAAATAACTTATTGTATGCAGGACTGGCTCTTATGGCCCTGACATTCACAGCCTGTCAGGAAGAGTTCGAGGAAGTGGCCGGTGGGACTGAAAACGAGACCATCCAAGCCGATTCTTCAACTGCACAGCTCATAGAGAAAACGTCTTCCAATGACGGTTCTTTTGACAATATTGTGGATGGTGCTAGCTGTATTGCACTTAAATTCCCTTACACAGTTGAAGTAAATGGTATCGTGGTAACCATAGATTCCAGAGAAGATTTACATACCATTGAAGATATTTTTGACGAGGTTGATGTTGATGAGGACATCCTTGAAATCATCTTTCCTATTACTATTACCCTCGCAGACTTCACAGAAGTCGTCATTGAAAATTTAGAAGCCCTTCGTGAGCTTGCCGCCCAATGTAAAGAAGGTGGTGATGATGATGATATTGAGTGTATTGACTTTGTTTATCCTATTACATTGTACACCTTCGATATTAATAACCAGCAAACTGGTCAGGTTACGGTGGAGAGTGATGAGGATATGCGCAAATTCTTTGATGGACTGGAAGATAATGACTTGGTAAGTATTGAGTTTCCGGTTACGTTGAAGAAATTTGATGGAACCGAAATTGTAGTGGATAGCAATGCCGAATTGGCCCGAGCCCTTGAATTGGCAGCTGATGAGTGTGACGAAGACGATGATGACGATTTCAACGATGACGATTTTGATGAGGAAAGATTTGATTTCTGTTTGACCCAATGTCCATGGAGCGTTATGGAAGTGATTCGGGATGAGGTAAACCAGACCGAACAATATTTGGCTCGTATAATGACCTTTAACGAGGATGGGACGGTTAGCATTTCAGATGGTTCTGGAGGAATGATACAGGGCACTTGGAGCAGCAGCTTTACTGATCGCGGACCACTTTTGACCTTGGAATTTGAAGACTTGGTTGATTTTAATTCTGAGTGGTTGGTTTATGAGATTGGTGATCATACCATCAAATTGTACACCGATAATGGTAACAAGATCATCTTGAAGCAACTTTGTGACGATGATGTCGACCCAGATACCTTGCGTGGTATTTTGAAGGAATGTGAGTGGATCATCAAAAAAGTGATCAACCAAGGAGAGGAAATCGATAGACTTTTAGGATATAAGTTTAAGTTTTTGCCAGACGGTGTGCTACAACTTACCAATGGAGAAAATACGTCTGAAGGTACTTGGGAAGTAGGTTTGAATGACGATGAAAT
>JBCCUY010000022.1:0-20098 GCA_039196145.1 Bacteroidota bacterium | reverse complement strand
GATGCAACATAAAGGTCAAAGAAAAAGAAGATATCGCCTTTTTAACCACAAAAGTATCTGAAAAGCCAACCAAACAATATGTGAAAATCGCCCTCTTGTTGGATACCAGCAATAGTATGGACGGACTTATCAATCAGGCCAAAGCCCAACTTTGGGATATTGTTAATGAATTTACCCATGCAAGATGCGGTACTTCTTCCCGACCATCCCTTCAAATTGCACTGTACGAATATGGAAATGATGATTTGGCTTCAAGGGAAGGATATATTAGACAGGTAATCGGGTTTAGCAGCGATTTGGATGAAATTTCTGAAAAACTGTTTTCCCTTACTACCAACGGCGGTGAAGAATATTGCGGCCAGGTAATTCAAACCTCTCTAAAGCAATTGGACTGGGGCAAAAATGCCGATGACCTAAAAATGATATTCATTGCAGGAAATGAGCCTTTTACCCAAGGGAAACTCAATTATAAAGATGCGGCCCACAACGCCAAGGAAAAGGATGTTATTGTAAACACAATTTTCTGCGGGAATTACGAGCAAGGTATCCATACTGATTGGAAAAGTGGGGCCATCCTAACTGGCGGGGAGTATATGGCCATTGACCACAACCGTCAAGTAGTGCATATTGAAACCCCTTATGATGATGCCATTATTAAACTGAACACCCAATTAAATGGCACATATATCAGCTATGGAGGCCTGGGAGCCGCTAAGGTAGCGGCCCAACGGGAGCAGGATTCAAAGGCTTATGGCATGAACAAAAGTGTAGCGGTAAAACGGTCCGTGAGCAAAAGTTCAAGATTGTATAAAAACTCCCAATGGGATTTGGTAGATGCTGTTGAGGATGAGGAGTTTGAAATAGAAGAATTAGAGGTAGAAGCCCTTCCGAAGGAACTACAGGGAAAAACGGAAGAAGAAATCAAGGCGTATGTTGCCGTCAAAAAGAAAGAGCGCGAAAAAATTCAAAAGCAAATCCAAGAATTGAATGCAAAACGCGAGGCCTATATCGCCAAAAACCAAAAAGAGGAAACTGGGGAATTGGAAAATGCGTTATTATCCGCTATAAAAAACCAAGCGGCAAAGAAAAACTATAGGTGGGATTAGATTTTTGGTTGATTGTAGTAAGGATGGTCCATCTTAATCGATGGGCCATTTTTTAGTTGTTGGCTGCAGGGCAATAGCAATCGTAACGTTTGCCTTGATCGCTCTGTCCAAAATCGTAACCAAGGGTAATCTGATGGAACCCTCCATTATCAAAACGGATATCCCCAGTCTGGTACGAATAATTATAAGAGAATAGAAAACGGTTCACGTTAACCCCTACAATTGGGGTAAAAAGTTGTAGTCGCTGTTCCCCAACACCCCCATTGGTCAAAAATTGTGCTCCATCAAAACTTCTTCTATACGATAAACCGGCCCAAACGGTTCCGAAACTTACATCGCGATACACTTTTGCGTTGATATCCAATGTTTTTTCCTGGGTAAATTCGGTCATCTGAAAAAGCACGGAAGGCTCTATCCTTGTCTTGTTTCCGAAAACATATCCCACTGAAAAAAGATACCTTCTCAGGTTATCAAATTCTGCCAAGCTATACAAATCACGTCCTGAACCCAAAAGGTTTAGCACAGCGGCATGGGCATAAAATTCAAAAATATTATAGGAAACCCCCAAATCCACGTTAAAATAACTCGTGGTGTTTTTGGTTCCTGTAATTACAGGATCGGGAATCACAGATCTAAACTCCGTTTCATCCAAACTACTAAGAATCACTCCTGCACTAAGACCAAAGGACAATTGGTTCAAGGTTCTAAAATCCCCTGCCAATTGTAAATGATGCGCATATGTGGCCTTAAAACCGGTTTGTGAGTGATATCCGTTTCTATCGTTGAAAATAATAGCGCCGACCCCGCTTCGTTCGCCGACCCTTGAATTGAGGTTTACGGTTTGTAAACTTGGGGCTTCATCCACATTGAACCACTGTTTTCTGGCAGTAAGCCTTATTTTGGTTCCCTCGGCAATACCTGCCATGGATGGATATACCAGATAATAATTGTCCGCCAAATAATCAAAATACACAGGTATACCTTCCTGCGCCTTTCCGGCAAGACCAAAAACAACGGTTAAGATGAATGAGGTTAGATAGCGTCTCATGCAGTGTTTGGGGCTATAAATTGGGGTTTAAAGGTAATCAAACAATTAAATAACGACCTCCGGCCCACATTATTATATATTTTGCCTCTCATCTTTACTTTGGTATTTTTGTACCAAATCTCAGCTATGAAAGAATTCAATATAACTGTTGTACCTACCAACAACACTAAAATCCTAAAATTTGAAGCCAATCACTTCTTAAGCAAGGGCAATTACGAGTTTAAGAACATTGATGAGGCCAAGAATTCCCCCCTTGCACAGCAACTGTTCTACCTGCCTTTTATCAAGACGGTCTATATCTCTGGAAACTTTGTGGCCATGGAACGGTTCGACATCGTAGAATGGGAAGATGTAAAAGATGAGGTGGCCCAGCAATTGGTGGATTATTTAAATGATGGACAACCTGTGATTCACGAGGAAGAAGTCCAGAAAAAACAGCCCGTTACGGTCTATGCCGAAGTGACTCCAAACCCAGGGGTGATGAAGTTTGTTTCAAACAAAAGAATTGTACCCACAACCTACGAGTTCAAGAATATCGACGAGGCCAAGGATTCCAAACTCGCCCAGGAACTGTTCCACTTCCCCTTTGTTAAAGAGGTGTTTCTCGATGAAAACTATGTTTCTGTCACCAAATATGATGTGGCCGAATGGGAAACCGTTACCATGGAGGTACGGGAATTTATCCGCGACTTTCTTGCCGAAGGCAAAGAGGTAGTTTCGGAAGCCAGCATTCAAAAAAACAAGGAATCCGTTGAACAACAGAAGGCCCACGTACATCATGACGACACCTCAAAACAAATCATAGATATTTTGGAGGAGTACGTAAAGCCTGCTGTAGCCAGCGATGGCGGAAACATCTTGTTCCAATCCTACGAAAAGGACAGCAAAACAGTGAATGTGGTCCTTCAGGGGGCGTGCAGCGGATGTCCCTCCTCAACTTTCACCCTCAAAAATGGCATTGAAACCATGCTCAAGAATATGATGGGTGACAAGGTAAACGAGGTAGTTGCCATCAACGGTTGATTTCAGCTGGATACCCTGCCAGATATGGTCAATTTTTCCTAAATTGAATAAATTTAAAATCATTAACTATTATGGCAGTATTAAAAGTAATCGAAGTATTGGCCAACTCGGACGAGAGTTGGGAACAAGCGGCTAAAAACGCTTTGGAGCAGGCATCCAAATCGGTCAAAAACATCCGTTCTGTTTATATCAACGAACAAAGCGCATCTGTTAAAGATGGCAAAATAGATGACTATAGAGTCAACGTAAAAATTACCTTTGAGGTAAAATAATCAAAGGGCACCTATAAAAAGCGCCCAAATGGGCGCTTTTTTTATGTTCTTACAGTAATTATGATCAGAAAAATCTTCCTTTTGGCCGTTCCGTTTTTCCTAACACAAGGCTGCACGCAAAAAACAAGTAAAGTGACGCATAAACACACCAATGCCCTTATCAATGAAACCAGCCCCTATTTGCTGCAGCACGCCCACAACCCGGTAAACTGGGAGGCTTGGAAACCAGAAGTTCTTGAGCGAGCTAAAAAGGAGGACAAGCCACTGCTTATAAGCATTGGTTATGCAGCTTGCCATTGGTGCCATGTCATGGAAAAAGAGTGTTTTGAAGATGAGGAAGTGGCCCAAATGATGAACGAGAATTTTGTCAACATCAAAATTGATCGGGAGGAAAGACCAGATGTGGACCAAATTTATATGGATGCCATACAAATGATGTCCGGGAACGGCGGGTGGCCCTTGAACATTATCGCCCTGCCAGATGGAAGACCTTTCTGGGGAGCAACCTATGTTCCCAAAGACAACTGGGTAAAATCCTTAAGCCAATTAATTGAACTATACCAGAAAGACCGACCCAAGATTGTGGAATACGCCACCAATCTTTCGAATGGAATCAATGCCATCAATTTGGTGGAAAACAAAACGAATTCTGGCCTGTACACCCTAGAACAGTTGGACTCTTCCGTGGAAAAATGGTCCAGCTATTTCGACAATTATTTAGGTGGATACAAGCGTTCCCCTAAGTTTATGATGCCCAATAATTGGGATTTTCTTTTGCATTATGCCACAGCGAATGACAAACCCGAGCTCATGGAACAGGTCAATGTAACCCTAACCCGAATGGCGTACGGAGGAGTCTACGATCATGTTGGGGGAGGTTTTTCCCGATATGCCGTGGATACGAAATGGCACGTACCACATTTCGAAAAAATGCTTTATGACAATGGACAATTGGCTAGCCTTTATGCCAAAGCTTATGCCGTCACCAAAAACGACCTTTACAAGCATGTTGTTGAGCAAACCATAGGATTTGTACAGGAAGAGCTTCTCGATTCCAACGGGGGATTCTATTCCTCCCTGGACGCAGACAGCCTGGACGAACACGGTGAACTGGAGGAAGGGGCATATTATGTTTGGACCAAGGAAGAACTTGCACAACTATTGGGTGATGACTTTGAGTTTTTTAAAGATTATTACAATATCAATTCCTATGGGCTGTGGGAAGAAGGAGATTATGTGCTAATCAGAGATCAAGACGATACAAAAATTGCTGAGAAGCATGCGATTTCTGAAGATGAGCTTCACCAAAAAATGACCAGCTCCCTAAAAATTTTAAAAGAGGAGCGGGCCAAAAGGTCCAAGCCCCGTCTGGATGACAAGATCTTGACCTCCTGGAACGGTCTTATGCTCAAGGGTCTCGTTGATGCCCACCGTTATCTTGGAAATGAAACCTATTTGGAGTTAGCCTTGAACAACGCCAATTTCATAGTCAACAAAATGATCAAGGACGATCATTCACTTTATCGAAACAACAAGGAAGGTGAAAGCAGTATTAACGCCTTTTTAGAAGACTATGCCACCGTAATAGAGGCCTATTTAGCCCTCTACGAAGTCACTTTTGATGAACAATGGTTACAACATGCCAAAGCCTTGTTGGACTATTCCAAAGAACACTTCATGGATTCGGAATCCGGAATGTTCTTTTTCACTTCCGATGAGGACGACTCTTTGATCCGAAGAAGTATTGAAACCAATGATAATGTGATATCCGCCTCAAATTCCATCATGGCGAAAAATCTATTGAAATTCCACAAACTCTATCCAAAGGAAGGTTACGGGGAAATCGCCGAACAAATGCTTAAAAATGTTCAGGATGATTTTGTGGAAAGTGCCCAGGGCTTTGCCAATTGGATGCATTTGGTGCTGTACGAGAACCAGAATTTCTATGAAATTGCCGTGGTAGGTGAGAATTACAAACAGATTGGAAAAGATATTAGTCACTCGTATCTGCCCAATAGTATTCTGGTAGGTTCGGAAAAAGACGGTCCGGTGGAATTGTTGACCAATAGATATGCCAAAGGCGAGACCTTCGTGTACGTATGCATTGAAGGTGCCTGCAAACTCCCAGTTCAGACTGCAGAGGATGCCGTAGAATTAATGACCAAATAAAACTACAACCAACAAAACCGCTATTGTTTTAAATTGCTAAGTCAAATCATGGAAGAGTTAAAGAATTTCGAAAAGCACTTGGAAAATGCCATAGATTGGTTCTGGAATTTTATGCCCAATCTTATTATGGCCGCTATCATTTTTGTAGTGGGATTATGGATCGTCCGTTTCATCAACAGAATAGTACGTCGGTTTTTTGAGAAAAAAGATTATGACGAAACATTGGAGAGTTTTCTACAAAGTTTTATCAGTATCACCCTAAAAGTGCTCTTATTTGTAGTGGTGGTGACCCAACTCGGTGTAAAGTCTTCCTCCCTAGTTGCCATGGTCGGTGCTGCAGGCCTTGCTATTGGTTTGGCCCTACAGGGGTCTTTGGCAAATTTTGCAGGAGGTGTTTTGATTTTGGTTTTCAAGCCTTTTAAGGTAGGCGATTGGATTTCCGCCCAAGGCTTGGACGGCTCAGTAAAGCAAATAAGCATTTTCAGCACCAAGTTGAACACGTTTGGAAACCAAGTGGCCATTATTCCCAACGGCCAACTTTCAAACGGCAGTATTGTCAACTACAATATGGAAGATACCCGTAGGGATAAATTTGATGTGGGCATTGGCTATGGGTCCAATATTAAGATTGCCAAGGAAATTCTACTTCAAATCTGTGCTGACAATCCCGATATTCTTAAAGACCCGATACCTGAAGTCTATGTAGGGGAACTAGGGGACAGCTCCGTTAACCTCACTCTAAGGTTTTGGGCAAAAAACGAGCTGTTTTGGCCTGCACATTTCTATGTTATCGAAGAGACCAAGCTTCGCTTTGATGAAGCTGGTATCGAAATTCCGTTCCCGCAGCGGGTGATTCATGGAATGGACAACGATTAGGCTTTCTTTTTACCCTGAAGTACAAAATCCTTTAAATAGTAAGGCTCAAAATAGGCCACATCTTCAAACTCACCTTTTTGGAACTTTGCAAATGCCAACTGGGCCATTTCATTGGCCGAGGGCATTACTGAAGTATGAAACTGAAAATGGTTATGCGAAAGGATATCCTTGCATTTTTCCGCACCACTCCCCACCACATGGACTTTGTTAACCTTGAACTCCTCAAAAGAATTCCCATCTACCACTTCCGCTTTAGTAGACCTGATTTGGTTGCCCTCATCGTCAAAGACCGCGGAGTATACCTCCATTCTTCTAGCATCCAACACAGGAATTACCACTTCGTTAGAACCTACCTCAATCTGGTTTGCCATGCTTTCCAAGGTTGAAATTGAAATAAGGGGTATATCCAATGCAAAACACAGACCTTTGGCTGCAGAAACCCCGATACGCAATCCAGTATAAGAACCTGGTCCCTTACTGACCGCAATTGCATCTATTTCTGAAAAAGATAAGGAAGCCTCTTGCAAGGCTTCCTCTATAAAGTTATGCAACTGTTCGGAGTGGGAATAGTTTAGTGCATTGTTTTCTTTTAGAACAACAATGTCATTTCCGTCTGAAACACTTACCGAACAATTGGTGGTGGCAGTTTCTAAATTGAGTATTCTGGCCATAGCGGCCACAAAGATAACTACTAGTTCAAAGATATGGGAATCCCGAAATAGAACTCCAGAATCTTCAATCGGAAGATATAGTCGTATTTTGTACGGATTACATCTGCCTCCGCATTATCAACTCTGGATTGTGCCTGACTAAAATCAAAGGCATTCATCAATCCCACATTAAAGCGTTCTTTAGCATAATCATAAGCTAAACGTCTAGCTTCCAACGTTTTTTCTGCCGCCTCATAGGCCTTGAAAAAGGTGGTTACGTCCACGTAAGCTTGTTGGATATTTGTTTCCAAATCCAGTTTATCCTGTTCAAATTGCAGTCTGGCCTTTTCCAGATTGATTTGCGACCGTTTAACGTTGTTTCTTGTGCTCCAACCATTAAAAATTGGAACATTCAATTGCGCACCGTAGGAAATACCATCAAAAATCCACAACTGATCTGTGAAATTCGGTGTAAACGGAACCCCATTGGCATCCGGAATTTGGGTCACATCAGAATACCTTGTCCCATATTGAAAAAAGGCGGAAAGAGTTGGGTAATACGAACCCTTTGCTATTTTCAAATCGTCCTCGGCCAACTTCACATTGGATTCTGAGAATTTGATATCGTTTCTAAAGCCCAACGCCTTGTCAAAAATTACTTTTGCAGAGTTATTCAGAATATCGGATGGTGGGATTTCAAAGCCTTCATCAGCCACATCGAAGTTTTCATAATCCGTTATCTGAAGTAGCTGTGCCAAATTGATTCTTGAAATCAAGACCAAACTTTCACCATTTACGATCTGCTGCTCTTGGTTTGCCGCCGTGGCCTCGATCTCCAACAAATCTCCTCGTGGTACTACCCCAGATTCTACCAATTCCTTAGTTCTTTTCAAATCTTGCTCCGTGACCGCAAATTGCGCCCTGAACGTTTTTAATTGTTCTTTGTTCGAAATGACCTGAAGGTAGGCGTTGGCCACGTTCAACCGGATATCGTCTTTTAAATCATCTAATCTGTATTGACTCGCAATCGCATTTAATTTTGCCCTGTTGAGCTGACGAATATTCCGTAACCCATTAAACAAGGTTACATTGGAACTAATTCCACCATTAACATTGAATGCAGTGCTATTGGTGGGCAGGTTGTTCGTAGGGTTGATGGAAAAACCCGTATTACTGGACAAACTGGTAGACCCATTCAAATCAGGAAGCATGTTGCCAAGGGCATCAGACTTATCAATTTTAGCGCTTTCTAGATCCAGTTCAAATTGCTCAATGGACAAGTTGTTTTCAACCGCATAGGTAACACATTCTTCCAAGGTCCATTTTCTCATTTGGGCATTGGTCGCGAACACGGCACATAGTGCCATGAGTAAAAAGATCTTAAGTTTCATTCGTTTTTTGATTTTTTGATTGATTATTGATTGGTCGGTCTTAAGAGTCCTCATCCGTCTTCTTCTCCAATTTGTTCCAAACCTTGACCTTGGCGCCTTCATCCAATCCAGAAACCACTTCCACGTCAATACCATCGCTCACGCCAAGTTCCAAATCTTTACGCTCAAACTCGTTTTCCCCTGTTTCTATTTCCACATAAGGTTGTTCGGTGTCCTTGTCAAATTGTAAAAGCGCTTCTTTTATCGCAAGCACATCTTTCTTTTCTTCAAGAACAATAGAGGCATTGGCACTATAACCTGCACGCACATATGTACTGTCGTTCACCACCAAATCCCCTTCTATTTTGAACTGTACGGCACCTTCTTCCTCCACACCCTTTGGAGCGATGAACTTCAGTTCCGCATCAAACTTGTTCTTCTCCAGAGCCCCCAAACTTATTTCCAAGGGCATTCCTACGTGCAATTTCCCCACCTCAGCTTCATCTACCTCGCCTTCAAAAATCATTTTGTTCATATCCGCTATGGTAGCGATGGTTGTGCCATCGTTAAAGTTGTTACTTTGGATGACCTGGTCGCCTTCCTCAACAGGAATCTCCAGAATAGTTCCGGACACTGTAGCCCTGATATTGGTGTTGGCAGTGGTGGAACCACCTGCCGAACCTCTCCTGATAATTTGATAGTCGGCTCTTGAGTTTGTCAGCTCTTGTACTGCTTGGTCATAGGTCAACTTTTGGTTGTTAAAATCCTGGCTTGAAATCACGCCTTTATCGAAAAGCGCTTTGTTTCTATCAAACTCAATTTTAGCATTGTTAAGCGCCAATTCCGCATTTCTGACCCTACCAGCAGCTTGGTTCAGAGATTGCTCGTTGGGCACCACCTTGATTACCGCAATCAAATCACCCGCTTTTACATCTACACCTTCCTCAAGGTATATCCTATCAATAATCCCTGAAATCTGTGGCTTAATGTTGATTTCGTCTTCTGGGATAACCTTTCCGGTTACAATGACCTTGTTTACGATATCCTTACGTTCCAATTCCTCTGTCTCGTAGATCTGGGTTGGCGTACTATTCTGTTTCAGGAAATACACAATTGCAGCCAAAATACCGATACATGCAATTCCAATCAACCCATATTTTACGTACTTGTTCATTACTCTTTATTTGATCGTTATTTATTTTATTTTCAAGTGTTTTATTCTTCTCGGAGTGCTTCTATCGGCCTTACCCTTATGGCCTTGTTCGCCGGAATCAACCCAATTAAAAGGCTAAGACTTACCATAAGCAGAAACGAGATTACAAATTGGGGTATGCTCACCATGGGTTTCACAAAAGGGAAATCCTCCCCACTGCCCCACAACGAATCCAAAACGGCCAATATCCCAACCGAAATCGCAAAACCAATCAACCCGGCGAAAGCGGTGAGCACGATGGCTTCCACCACAATTTGACGCTTTACTACCCGGGGAGTGGCCCCAAGTGCCCTACGAACGCCTATCTCCTTGGTTCGCTCCTTAACCGTAATCAAAAGGATATTACTTATCGCGATAACGCCCGCCAAGAGCGTAAAAATTCCCACGAAGAATGAAAATCCTTTCAAGACATTAGTAAAAGAAGAGATATTGTTAAAGATTTCGGACATATCGAAACTTCCGATGGCCCTTTCGTCATCCGGATGGATATCATACTTGCTTTTCAAAATCTTTTTAATCTGATTTTCCACAATAGCCACTTTAGTGTTTGGCTCCACGGCAATGGCCATCCAGCCCATGCGATCACCAGAATTAAATGCTTTTTGGAAGGTGGTGAACGGAATAAACACCGCATTTTCACCATCTATATTGATATTCTTATTAGGCTTATAGATGCCCACTACCGAAAAGAAGACCCCATTGATACGAATATCTTCACCAATAGCATTTTCTCCTTTATCAAATAGAAGTTTATAGGTCTCTTCACCGATTACACACACCTTTTTGGATTCCTCGATATCGGTATTGTTCAGAAATCGGCCTTCCACTAGCCGCTTTTTGGTGATATTATCTATTTCCGGATAATCCCCGTAAACGGAGGAGCCGCTTGTTTGCCCATTTCGGTAAACTGTGACCACGCTCCTATGGCTCCCCAATTCAATTCTTGGGGCCAATACTTGTATTTCTGGGATTTCACGCTTCAATATTTCAGCATCTTCAATCTTATAGCGGATTCTTCGACCTCGTTCAAAACCTTTATATGGCTCCGAGGTGGACTGCCCCCAAACAAATAGGCTATTGGAAGCGGTACCGGCAAAAACTTTATCAAAACCATTGCTCATACCATTAGCGGAGCCCAAGAGCAAAATGAGGATGATCATAGCGAAAATAACTCCCAACATGGTCAGAAATGTGCGGAACATATTCTTTCCAAGGGTGTGGAAAATCTCAATCCATAAATCTCTATCGAATAACCACATAATTATTTATCGCTTAATGCCACAATGGGTTTAACATTAGCAGCCTTTACAGCAGGAATAAGTCCCGCCAATACCCCGGCCACTATCAAAATAATCGTAGCTGTAACAACTGTTGACAGACTTACCGAAGGGTTTGTGAACGCAGGAGTATTGATAGTTGGTCCAATTAAGGATAAAATAATCCAAGCGAACACCAACCCTATAAAACCAGAAAGGGCAGTAATAAAAACAGATTCTAACAACACCAAGTTGATAATCTGCTTGGGCTGGGCCCCAAGGGCTTTGCGTACCCCTATTTCCTTGGTTCTCTCCTTAATGGTAAATACCATGATATTTCCTATCCCAACTATTCCTGCTACCAAAATCAAGAATCCCACACCAATACTTATTGCATTTAGAACCGCGGAAAACTTACTGATATCGTCAAAGGCCTCGGCATAATTCCAGACATAGAGCCCAGCCTGATCTTCAGGAGATATTTTATGCCTACGCTTCATTAAATCTTCCAGTCTTCCCGAAAATTCCAATGCTTTAGTGAGGTCGAAAGTTGGATTATAGGTCAACACAACCATATTAATATCATTGGTGTTGCCATAGATTCTTTGGTAGGTCGTTACTGGGGCATATATGATACGTTCTGCATTATCATCTCCTTCATCTGTAAAAATGCCTATAACCTTAAAAGGCAATCCGTTGAATTCTACAAACTTACCAATGGGGTCCTCCTTTTTAAACAAGTCTTCTGCCACTTTTCTACCAATTACGGCCACCTTTGCTCTATTTATCAAATCAACTTGATTAAGAAATCTTCCATTTGTAACAATGGTCTTTTCAATGATTTGATGGTCTGGATGAACGGCCTGCACGGAATAGCTTCCCGTCTCGCTCTTGTATCTGGCCGTGGTACCAGTGTAGTACCGAGCACTTATATATTCCACCTCTTCCTGAAAGCTTTTGCGGATATAGTCAAAATCGTCGTTTTTAAACTGGATTCGTCTGCCCGCTTCGAACCCTGCATATGCTTTTGCCGTAGTACCTGGATTTATAAAAATGGAATTGGTGGCATCATCATTGAACTGTCCGGTAAATCCATTTTGCATACCATTGACCGAAGCCAATAGCATTACCAAAATAAAGATTGCCCAACCCACGGAGAAACCGGTCAGGAACGTACGCAGTTTGTTGTTCCTAAGGGTATGAAAAATCTCTTGCCAAATATCCCGATCAAACATATTGCTCTGCCCTTACCTGCTCTATTTTTTTGTCTTCTACAATAACACCATCCTTTAGGTGCACAATGCGTTTGCACATATGTGCAATGTCTTCCTCGTGGGTCACCACCAAAATGGTATTCCCTTCATCGTTGATTTTTTGGATCAAATCCATGACCTCATAGGAAGTGGTACTGTCCAAGGCACCTGTTGGCTCATCTGCGAGTAACACCTTTGGTTCGGCGGCCATGGCCCTTGCAATGGCCACTCTTTGTTTTTGACCTCCGGAAAGTTCACTCGGCAGGTGCGTGGCCCATTCTTTCAAGCCTACCTTTTCAAGATAGCTCATGGCTTTTTCCTGGCGTTCTTTTCTTCCGACCTTTTGATAATAGAGCGGAAGTGCCACATTTTCCAAGGCTGATTTATAATTGATCAGGTTAAAGGATTGGAAAATAAAACCCAAAAACTTATTTCTATATTGAGCAGCTTTGGTCTCACTCAAATCCTTAATCGGGACCTCATCTAAGGTGTAGGCACCGGAGTCCGCAACATCCAACATTCCCAAAATGTTGAGTAATGTGGATTTCCCAGAACCTGAAGATCCCATTATGGCCACCAACTCTCCAGCCTCTGCCTTAAAATTGATGCCTTTGAGCACATGGAGGGAATTGCTCCCCATCTTATAGGATTTATGAAGGTCTTTGATTTCTATCATGATTGGTGATATTAGCTATCCGGCATTTAAACTCCTGTAATATGACTTACAAGTTGTTAAAATGTTACAAGATTATTTGAAATTTTTTGTTAAATGATTAGTTGGCTTCTTCTTCGTCCTCTACAGCATTCCAAATTTTGACATTGTCCTCTGCCGAAAGTCCAGATTTCACCTCCACGAAGATGCCGTCACTAATGCCCAGCTCTACGTCCTTACGCTCGAATTGCTGTTCCGAGGTTTCTATTTCAACATAGGGCTCTTTGGTCTCCCCATCAAATTGTACCAAGGCCTCTTTCAAGGCTAAAACGCTGTCCGCCCGGGCCAAGATAATGGACGCATTGGCGCTAAGTCCAGCTCTAATAAATACAGAATCCTGCTTTTTCAAGGTGCCTTTGATCTCAAATTGGATGGCCCCATTCTCTTCTTTTCCCTTAGGTGCGATATAATCCAACACGGCATCAAAAACCTGGTCCTCGATGGCCCCAACGGTAATCTCTAACGGAAGGTCTTCCTTGATCTTACCTACTTCGGATTCATCCACCATGCCTTCAAAAATCATTTTTTCCACGTCGGCCACTGCTGCAATTGTCGTTCCCTCATTGAAGTTATTGCTTTCAATGACCTGGTTTCCAACTTCTACCGGTACTTCCAACACCATACCACTGACCGTTGATTTTATTAGGGTATTTGCCGCATTTCTAAACCCGCTTGTGGTACCTGTCTTCACAATATCATACCGTTTGTTGGCTGCTCCATAGGACTGCTTGGCCTGATCATAGGCTACTTGAGCCCGTTCCAGGTCAGCTTTGGAAATGACCCCTTTGTTAAAAAGTGAAAGTTGTCTCTCGTAGTTCCTTTTTTGATCATCCAAATTGATTTTGGCCTCATCGATGGAATTTCTGGCATCATTGAGGGCATTTAAGTTGGGCACTACCTTGATTCTGGCCAATAAATCTCCCGACTTCACATAATCCCCTCCTTCCACATAAATCTCTTCGATCACGCCTGAAATATTAGGCTTGATCAACACTTCCTCCAAGGGAAGAATACTGCCAGTGGCCACCGCTTTTTTGATGATATTTTGTTTGGACGGCTTTTCCGTCTCGTACACCACAGGGTCTTCAGAATTCTTTTGGTACAAATAGTACATAGAGCCCCCGAAAACAATGACGATGAGCAAAAGAATGATAATGGTTACTGACTTTTTCATTTTGACTGTTATAGTTATTTGATTGATTTCACATTTTATTCGGTTCTCAAGGCTTCAATTGGTCTGACCCGGATAGCACTATTGGCGGGTATAAAGCCTGCTAAAAGTCCGGATACCATTAAAATCATCAGCGCTCCGCTGACCACACCAACACTAACACTTGGGCTGATAAACATGTCTACGGGACCCACACTGTCCAAGAGGGAATTGATACCATAAATGACCAAGGTTCCGAAAATAATTCCAGTCATTCCAGAAATAATGGTCAAGAAGATAGATTCCATCAATATTTGCTTTTTAATGGACCAAGGTTGTTCGCCCAAGGCCCTGCGAATCCCAATTTCCTTGGTTCGTTCCTTCACCACAATCAGCATAATATTGCTCACCCCAATGATACCTGACAGCAAGACCATAATCCCAACAAGATAGGCGATGGCCTTCAGCCCCACGAACAGACTCTCCACACGGTTGAACTGCTCATACAAGTCAAAATATCCGATGGCCCTATTGTCCTCCGGGTGTATTTTATGGCGATTTTTCATTACCCCAATGATATCTTCCTTGAGTTGGGAAATGGAACTTCCGTCATGCGCGGTAATGGCCATCCAGCCTACATCTTCCCCGCGATTAAAGGCCTGGGAGAATGAAGTGAAAGGGACAAAAATTTCCTTTTGGGCTTCTTCTCCATCACCATCATTGTTCTTTTTCTTATACGTCCCAATGACCATAAAATTGACACCTTGAATCTTGATGTAGGTGCCCAGAACCTCTTCGCCCTTTTCATAAAGCTCCGACTTTACTCCTTGGCCAATGACCGCCACTTTTCGTTTGGCCTTGATATCATTGTGGTTGATAAAACGACCAGAGGTGACCGTCATAGGGTCTTGATTGATAATCTCCGGATAATCTCCATATACATTGTAGGCTCCAACGCGAATACCACGAATAACATTTCCACCGCCCCTAAATCCACCCAATTGGTTTCTGGGGGATATAAACTTTAGATTGGGAACATTGTCCCAAATTGCTTGAACGTCACTTACTTTAAATTCAAAAACCCTATCCTTTGGAAGTCCTTCATAAGGCTTAGTGGTCCTACGGGTCCACATGAACATGGTATTGGTGGCAATGTCGCCAAAGTCGGCGCGAATACCATTTTCAAAACCCTTTCCCGCAGCCAAGAGGACAATCAGGATAAAAATACCCCAACACACCCCAAAAGCGGTTAAGATGGTCCGACCAATATTGCTGGTGAGGACCTCTAAAATTTCCCGCCATCTATCCCTGTTGAACATAGCTATATTGGTTTAATCATTGGTTATTCATCTCTCAAGGATTCTATTACCTGTACCCTTGCTGCCCGCAGTGCAGGAACCAATCCGGCGATTGCCCCCGCCACCACCAATACGATTACAGTAGTGAAGGCCACATTAAAGTTTACCGAAGGGTTGACCACATAATCAATTTCCACATGTGGACCAACAATTTCTAACAGCAACATGCTAAAAATCAATCCTGAAAAACCAGAAATCGCAGTCACAAATACCGATTCATGAAGAATCATCCCCACAATGGACCAGGGTTTGGCACCCAAGGCCTTACGTATCCCAATCTCGCGGGTACGCTCCTTGACCACAATTAGCATTATGTTACTTACCCCTACCACTCCTGCGATAATAGTACACACGCCTACAAACCAGAAAAATATTTTCATGTTGTTGGTAATCCCATAATACCGCTTCGCCTCTTCCATTGCACTCCAAACCTGGACACCAGAGTCATCTTCCGGAGCAACCACATGCTCTTCCTTTAAATACGTTCTGAGGTTTTCCTTAAAAGTCACGGCCTGCGCTACTGCCTCGTCAAAGTTTTCAACTGGAGGCAGTGTATACGAAAGTGTGTTTAATTTGTCGTTTCCCATAAAAACACGTTGTGCTGTGGTAATAGGGATATAAATACGTTCTTCTTCCCGCTCGTTTTGTTCGTTGAAAACGCCAATAATGGTAAATCGAATCCCGGAAATCTCAATGGCCTCCCCTATTGGGGTTTCCACTTCCTTAAATACGTCTTGTTTGATTTTTTTACCGATGACGGCCACCTTGCCCAAGGAGCTCTCATCCTTATAATTCACGAAACGCCCTTCTATGGTAGATACCCCCTCTATAAATTGAAATTCCGAGGAAATCCCTTGAATGCCATAAACCAGCGCTTCATTACCATAGTTAATCGTAACATTATTTACAAAAACCCTAGGGGATTCATATTCAATCTCTTCTTTGAACATTCTTCCGGCAGTCTCAAAGTCCTCATTCTTAAACCGGATTCTTCTACCTGGATTAAGCCCTTTATAAGCTTTGGAGGTGGTTTCCGGCCATGCCCAAACACTCGTGGTGGCATCTTGTTTAAATTCATGCTCAATGCCATTGCGCATACCTTGGCCAAAACCCAATAAAATAACAAGTATAAATATGCCCGAGGCTACGGAAAGCCCGGTCAAAAATGTACGGAGTTTGTTCTTCCGTATGGTGTCAAATATCTCTTGCCACCTCTCAATGTCGAACATAATGGTTGGTGTTTGATGATTGATGAAATACGCAAGCGTATGGTAATAAGACAGTAACTAAAATATTATGTTACACCCAAACCGAAAAAAAATTGTTAAAATTTTTAAGAAATCTTAACTCCTAAGCTTTTTGTAGACAAAAAAGAACAATCCAGCCACCAAAATATAGGGTATAGCCATGAGGTATACAATTCCATTATTGATTCCTTCAGCAGTATTGCCACTGGCCTCACTTTCCACTACAGCGCGGCACATTGCGCATTGTGCTTCAGAAATTGAAGGAAACAAAAAGAACAATATAAGCAGTATTAATACTCCTCTTTGTCCCAACCTAAAGTTAGGAACATTTCCCCTTTTCCTAGAGAAAAAACTTGATTTTGGAGACTTAGTGCGCATAGTAAGGTGAAATCATAAGGTACACAACAACTCCCGTTACCGCAACGTACAACCAGATGGGAAAGGTGAACTTAGCCCATTTTCTATGCTTTGCATAGTCACCTAGATACGCTTTGGAATAGGTAATCAAGACCAGGGGTATTACCAAAATGGATAGGGCGATGTGGGTTATCAAAATAAAGAAATAGATATACTGCACAAAACCATCACCACCAAATTTAGTGCTTTCCGAGGTCATGTGATAGGCCACATACATCACCAAGAACAATGCTGACAGTATAATACAGGTTGTCATTAGCGTTTGGTGCAATTCCCGTTTTCCATTTTTTATGGATACCACGGCCCAAACCAATAATATAGCGGTAAGCCCATTTATTCCAGCATAGATCGGTGGTAAAAATGACAAAGGCTCAGCATCTGGAATCTTATACCCGAAGAGTAGGGCCACTACCAAGGGTATGACCACAGATACAACGGCTATCCATCTATTAAAGCGTTTTTCCCGTATTGCAGCTTGTTCGCTCATTCTTCCAACAGTAATTTTTTAACATCCTCTTTCAATATGGTGATTTGCTGGGGCTCCCCTTCCTTACTGACTCCTTGTTTTTCAGTAATGGTTCCTCGATAGTAAATCAATGGGTTACCATTTTCATCGTCCCTTGAGCGTATGTAGCCTTCCCTATCCACCAGAGCAAACAGCCCGGAATGTTCAAAACCGCCCGGAGCGTCCTTATCCTCATTGGCAACAACATAAAACCCTTCCTGAGCCAATTTATATATAGCATCCCTATCCCCAGTTAAAAAATTCCAATCTTTATCCGTTGCCCCGTAGCCTTCAGCATACTTTTTTAGGATAGATGGGGTATCGTACCGCGGGTTTATGGTGAAGGAAGCGACCCCAAAATCCGGGTATTCTTCAAAGGTGTTTTGAAGTTCCACCAAATTCTTGGTCATAATTGGACAGATGGTAGGACAGGTGGTAAAGAAGAACTCTACCAAATACACCTTTCCCAAATAATCCTTATCGCTAACAAGAACGCTATCCTGATTTAGAAAGGAAAAGCTTGGTACTTTTCTTTTCTTTCCATTGCTAACCACAAATCCCAATTTTTTTTGGATGTTCCCAACACTCATTCTATCCGTTTCCACCATAGAACCTTCCTTGAGTTTTTTTGAAATTTCGTGTACCGCAAAAATTCCAAAAACCAAAACCACTGCGGATACCCAAACGTAGGTGTACTTCTTTTTACTTGTTGCTCCTGTCGGCATTGTTTTTCTTTAAGGCGAGACGGTATTCCGCCAAAATAATCTTGACATCGTCCTCCATTTTGTTGTTAAGTTCAGCTACCGAGGTGGTATTAAATCCGTACTTGGTCCCTTCGTCCTCATCATCAGTTCTACCACGAAGGTTACGGTCCTTGTCTATGATAAAGACGTAACTCGTTCCCAAGTCCGAATCCAGTTTTATGTTGCTCTTCAGTTGATTGAAAATAGACTTGATCTCCTCCTCTGTTCCAAAGGCAAAATTCCATTTCTTAATTTCGGATAGCTTGCCCAGTTCCTTTTTGAGGTCCTCTACCTTCTCCTCCTCTCCTTTTGGTACGAGCATCACCACCTGAAAATCCTTGAACTTCCCGAAGCGTTTATAAATCTTCTGATTCAGGTTAAAGGCATTTCCCTGTTTAAGATCAATATTGGTCCCTAAGAACCCTAGGATGGTAATCTGGTCATTAAAGGTGGCACCACCTTCAAAATGGGTTATATCAGAAATATTTTCCGTTAGGATGGGAAGTCTCCCAAAGTTGTTCACCCCAGACGCAAAGAATAGATAGGCCACTAGGGGAAAGACAAAAAGAATGAGTAAAACGAAGGCCTTTTTCATGTGAACTTTGCTGAGTGCAAAAATAAAAAAAGACGGTTAAGAAACCGCCTTTTAAAATTGTTAATACTTATCAATTTGCTAGAAATTCCAAGCCAAAAAACCTTCCTTGAAAACGGTATAAATATAGTCCGCTTCAAAAAGTAAGATGAAAATCAAATAGCAAATCAAGAATATCGGCGTCCAAACGATGGCCCTTCTCAACGAGCTTCTTTCATCGCGTAGGTGCATAAAATCCCAAGCAATATAATAGGCCTTCACCAAGGTAAGGATGATGAAAATCCAGTTGAGGAGTTTCATCCCTATAAAATAGGTCTTGGTTAAGAACTCTGGCTTGGTAATACCCAAGGCCACCTCCACAGCCGTAACTATGGTAAGGAAAATAAGTACGCCCCAAATTTTTTGGATGTTGGACTTAAACTTTACAAGTCCCCTAAAAATTTCAAGTTTGTGTTCGTGTGCCATGCTTTATTGTTTTGTAAGGTTCCCTTTTCTGGGAATACCATAAAAAATTTATACCAAGTAGAAGAATGTAAATACGAATACCCAGACCAAATCCACAAAGTGCCAATA
This sequence comes from Bacteroidota bacterium, assembly GCA_039196145.1. Classification (GTDB taxonomy): domain Bacteria; phylum Bacteroidota; class Bacteroidia; order Flavobacteriales; family Flavobacteriaceae; genus Flagellimonas. The sequence goes on along the minus strand of JBCCUY010000022.1, from coordinate 565 downwards.
CAGTCCAACCTTCTCTACCATTTCATAATGCCCCCTACGCTCGTAGGTTCCCAATATGATGTTGAAGAAGATGATTATGTTGATCACCACCCCTGAGAATACGTGGAATCCGTGGAATCCAGTAATGAAAAAGAAGAAGTCTGCGAACAATCTGCTTCCGTATTCGTTTCGGATAAGGTTAGCACCTTCAACCACAAGGGCCGCATCCTTCAATTTGGCCAAGGAGGCACTTCTATCCAAAACGGTTTTCTCACCTTCCTCGTTGATAGTTTCGGTACGAATCAGGATATTCGGAGAGGTTTTAAAACCTTCTACCACTTCATTTAGGGAGAAGGAGGTTTTATAGCCTTCGTCCATATACCAAACCCCTTCGCTCTTTACGTGCTTTACCCTGTCCTCAGGCAAAGTCTTGGCAAAATCGGCCAGGGACGCCCGCTTACCGGTTTCGGCATTTACGAACTGAAGGATCCTACCACCTTTTGTTTCTATGGCTCCATAATCGCCTTTAATAAAAGTAGCCCATTCCCAAGCCTGAGAGCCTACGAAAATGGCACCTCCTATAATG
>JBCCUY010000021.1:0-20748 GCA_039196145.1 Bacteroidota bacterium | reverse complement strand
GTTTTTTATGGTCGCTTTCCTGCTCTTTGTTTGCAAAGGAAGCACCAAAAAAAAAACCGCCCTGATTCTATTGTTAATTGCCATTACCTTGCGCATTTCCAAGTCTGCCTTCTATTTTTTGCTTTATCCAAAATTGCAGTTATGGTTTTTGGTCTGGGGCTTTGTAGGATTTTCAATGGTCGGGCCTTTCGTTTACAACTATTATAGGCCAATCTTCGGGAAAGGCTCCTGCACTAGATTCCCCATACAAATGCTTCATCTGGTATTCCCTGTGACAGGCTTATTGCTTTTGATAGGCCTCCCTAACTATGTTTCCCTTTTGTACCTTTTGTGTTTAATAAGTATGGGGATTTATCTACTGGCCTTATGGAGATTGCAATCCCAAAAAAAGTCTGGAATCAGCCACCAGGAACAAAAATGGGAGCGTGTACTATTTGTTTGTTTACTATTTCTTTTTGCAGCATTTACCTTACCTTACTTAATTCCGTATAACGAATCCTATTCCCTGGGAACCGCGATAGCCTCACTTGTGATATGCTTTATGTTCTTCTTTTTTTTAAAGTATGCCCCAAAACTGTCTAGTTTAGAAAAAAAACCAGGTGTAGACCCAGAAACAGCACGTCTTATTATTGAAACGCTGGAGCAAGGATTGCACTATAGGGAGGCTTCTTTTTCTCTACATTCGTTTTCGGAACAACTGGGCATTCCCAAGTATATTATCTCCCAAGCCATCAAAGAAGTATATGGCAAATCGTTCCATGCGGTCATCAATAGTTTTAGAATTCAGGATATTCTGGAAAAACTTAAGCACAATCTAAATCAGGACGATAAGATAGAGGCATTGGCATACGATGTAGGCTTTAAGAACATTTCCACCTTTTATGCGGTATTCAAAAAAGAAACTGATATGTCCCCACGTGAATACCAACGGAAGATGGCTCAAGGACTTTAGTCCTTTTGTTTTAACCCTTTCAATTTACGTTTAAGGTGAAGCACGTAGGTGAAATTAAACCCAAAATTGAGGTTGGGGTTTTTAAAGTTGAAGTTGTTCTTTGTTCCCGTTATAAAAGAATCTTCTACCATACTCGGGGCATTGGTCAACATAAATTGAAGCATGACATCCCCAATTTCCCAATTCACCCCCAACCCAAATGGACCATAGGTATCAAAATTGTCCAATGGATTGAAAACCCTGTAGTACTCGGATACCAAAGACACATGATGGCTTAGCTTATATCTGCCACCAATCCCCAAGGCCACATGGTTACGGGTGTCGATATCACCATAACGAACACTCCGACGCACATAGGTTGGTGTCAACTGCAGGGAGAAATTGGGACCAAACTTTCTGGCGATGAGCAATTGGGAGGTATATGACAATCTATTGGAAAAGCTATCATCAACATCTGGCAGCGTCAGGCCTTCACTAAAATAACTCGCGTTTTGAAAAATGGTAATGCTGAACGGGGAGCCCTCTCCCTTAGGTCGTTGGCGAACCAAACGATATTTCAGATAACCATCAAAGAGTCCATCCCAGGTAGATCCTCCAAACCCTGTGGACAACCGATCACTGATACCGTATTCCAACGCAATGCGGGCGTTCATTTTATCCACTCCAAAACTTTGGGATTGCAAGGCCGGGGTATTCCAAAAACGGTTGGACAGCATGATTTCCAAAATTCCCTTTTTACGGGTTTCCACGGAATGCCCATAGGTTATTCTGGTCGTTTTAAAAGTTGCGGATACATAGGTAGGAACCGTATCCTTGTGCTCCTGCTCCAAAATATCCAACAAACCTTCCTGTCCCAAAACCGGAACGGCCATAACCACAAGCGTCCAAAAAGTAAAAACTGCCCTAATTTGCATAAGGTTCGCATTCAAATCTAAAATCCACTGAAATCGTCTTTGCAATATTACCGGCCAACAAAGGCGGTATTTTAATTTGGTAATCCTGTACCAGTGCCTCAAAGGTTCCGGTCAGTAAAAAAATCTGGTCTTTGCGTTCTATTTTCGTCTTAATTTCCAAAACTTTGGTAACGCCATGCATAGAAAAGTTTCCTTTCACAATACGTGTTTGTTCGCCTTCCAAACCGGAATCAAATCCTTGAATCTGACCCTCAAAAGTGGCTTTGGGGTAAATATCCGATTCCACATAGCTCTCGTTAAAATGTTCCCGCATCAATGCCTTTTCAAAGATAAAGGCATTCATGAGCATACTCACCGCAATTTCCCCAGATGTCAAATCGATGATGCCCAACACCTGATTATTCTCCGCCTTGATATGCTCTACCGAGGTATATGAAAAGAACGAGACCTGGCCTTGTCTTGCTATAACCCTAGCAGATTCCTGACCATGGACAAACATGGCAAAAAACACAAAAACAGGAAAAAGCTTGCTTACTTTACTCATGGACGATTACACAATTCAAAAAAATTGCGTCTTTTAAAAATCCTTTATATATCCCCTTTACTTTTACCGTATCCCCTATCTGGAGCATCCTAACAGACTCTCGTTCCCCTTTTAGCATATCACAAATCACCGCCGGGTGGTCTTCCGAACCTGCCCTGAGAATTATTGTGATACGGCCGTTACGGTCGTTGACTTCTTTCACGACACCAGTGATTTCCACCACTTTTTCCGCTTTGATATTTTTTTGGGCAGACTGGTCACCCGTCAAGGTAGAAATCAGGTCGGGTGCTTCATAAAAAAATTCGGGTTCCACTTTGGCCATATCTTTTTCAATTGAATTGAAATAAAACCAGAGTCCGGAAGCCGCTAAGGCCAAAACTAGGACGATTAACCAAAGTCTTGCCCCAAAGATGTTTTTTAGGTTACCCAATGTTACTTTCATTAAAGCCCGGGGCATAGCAATACAACCCCGGGCCAAATCTACTAAATCTAATTTCCCTTTTCAAAAAGCCTTAAGCCGCATTGCTTCCCATGCCGTTGCATCGGCATAGTGGCGGCACATAATTTTCTTCCTTGATGGTGTCACCCGCAGGGGGGTGACCCATTTCCATTAGTTTATTGAGCGCCAAGGACAGCTCGTTAGCCTTTATAAATTGAAAAACGACCAGTGATTCCATAGGATAGGCAAATACATTTGTGATGTCATCAATGCCCATCAGTTCTTTTACTATTTCCGAACCACAATCCATACAAAATCCAGGTTCCACTATAATTCTTGCTAAGCTATTTTTCATGGTGACAGTTTTAAAAAACACGTGATATATTAAATCCAAAGAAAATATCCCCTTCGCTCCAGTCTCCGGTTGCCTGACCCAAGAAATAATTGGTGTTCATGGGTTGGGCATTGGTGAAATGCAATTGGAACACATGTCCGCCAGTCTCTAGGTCAAATCCTATGGAAAGCGGGTTTTTAAAGGGCGAGTTCTCGCTTCTGTTAAAATGGAGTCCATAGTCCACATTCAGGCTCCATCGCTTGGTTAGCTTGTGCCTTCCACCAATCCCAAGAGCGTATTGCGAATTGTCCTGTTCGTTCAAGGCCTCAAAATTGTTATGGAAAAAGGTAGGCGCCAGCTGAAACGAAAAGTCCTTGCTCACTTTTCTTGAAATCAATAGCTGGGATGCATACGCCAGCTTATGTTTGAACTCCAAAAGAGGCAAGGTTTCCTCACTTAGTGAAGTGTTCAGGAGTACGCTGTTATGGAGTACCACGGTAACTGGCATACCTCCAATTTTCTGACGTAGCAACCTAAGTTTTAGCGAACTTTCATAGGTTTTTTGAAAGGAACTTCTGGAGAGTCCGATGTTAATACCGTCTGCAATGCCATAAATAAGATTCAACCTAGTTACCGCCTGATCTAGTCCGAAAAAATCCTCTATTCCGGTTTTAATGGTTCCAAATCGGTGTGAAACCACAAAATAGAGCTCTTTTTGCGAGACCATTTTGGTGGATTCGAAATTCACAATTTTCAGCCCTTTGAAAGCCGCGGTTTCATAATCTGGTGGGGTCTCGGTGTCGATTTCATCAAGGAGTGCATCCTGGCCCAACACCAAGCAAGGTAACAGCAGCACTATGTAAAGTATGTTTTTCATTTGTTTATTTGATTAGTTTACGATGCTGGCCTGGTCTATTTTAACAAGTTCTAGCAGGTCATCATAGCCGACGCATCTTCCCTTAATGGCCAAGGAATCCCCGTTTGAAAGCTCCAATCCCGAATCGATAAAGTTGACCTGGATCTTATTGTTGAGTATGACCGAATTCTTTTCCATTTCGGTAATTGTTCCGGACGCGATAATCGTTTGATCAACAAAGCGCTTTCCTCCTTCCCTGTTCCAATCCATGAACAGCTTTTCCGCGGATAGGTCATAGATGGCTTCTTCTTCGGAAATACTCCTATGCCCGCTTGATAGGACTGTATATCCAAGCCAAACCATGGCGAGAGTGAAAAAAACAACCAACGCTGCGAAAGTCCATTTCCTGCGATTCATTTCTTGGCGAGTTTAAAATCAATTTTCACTTGCACTTCCTTGGCAATTTTATTCCGAACTATTTTCGGTATTTTGATATCAAAATCCGCTGGAGTAACTATAAAATCGCCAAGTATCGCCAGCTTATCACCAGCTCGTTGCACGGTGACAACAGTTTCGATCTCCTTATCCTTGCCGTGGAAGGATAGTTTGCCCTTTAGATCAACTTCAGCGTTTTGAGCTTGAAGTTCTTCCAATTTAAAATCGACCAACTTTCCTTTGAAAATTGCTTTGGGGTAACTATCGGATTCCGCATAGTTCTCGTTGAAATGTTCCTGCATCAACGCATTTTTAAATCGGAAAGCCTTTACAAGGGCCAAGCAAGCTATCTCATTGGTCTGGGCATCAAAAATGGTAGTCACGGTCTCATTAGTGGCCTTCACCTTCTCGAACAACTTCTCAGAGGCTTCAAAAATGATTATCCCATTCTTATCAATGTATTTTTCCTGGGCATTTACACCGATCAATCCAAGAAAAACCAATACAAAACCCAATACTCCTTTCAACATGTGTGTTGGCATTTCCAAATTAGTTTTCAGGGGTTCCTTGGTCAATCCATGCGTCTACTAGGTCTATTGTGGATTGTGGCAATCTTCCGCCAGGGGGCATTGCCCTTGGTTCACCGGTCTGTCTGCTTATGGCGGTCAAAATCCCACTCGCCCTACTTTCCACATCGGAAAAGGTGGTCAATGAAAACGGAGCCCCATTTGTGGGAGGCGAGGAATGGCACCCCAAACAACTTCCACCGATTAAAGAACTAATGTTGTCGTCATAGGTTACTGTTCCGTTTGTAGGGTCATCATCGGTGGGCACCAGATCTTCCTCACTGTCACTGGAGCAACTTGCAATAACAACCATGAATGCCATGGTTAAAAAGTAAAACAAACTCTTTTTCATGATTAAATTTTTAAGGGTTAACGATAATTGTCTTTTGTATTTGATGAAATCAAAGCACGTGATAATCAAAGTTTTAAGTCGACAAAATGTTAGTGAAGGGGAATATTAGGGTTTAACAGGGAATATTTGGACTTAAAGGGAATTTGACACTTTAAGGGAACATTACATTCCTTGAACCGGTTTTTGCAGGCTAGCAAAATCATTATATATTGAGAAAAAAATTGGTATTGGCCCCATGCGAAAAGACCGGCTCTATTTTCTAACTTTTATTTCCATCGCGTTAATTTATGCGCTCATCTCCAGCATTGCGCTCCATTACTTGAACAAATCAGGGACGCTTACGCTTTTGCAGACCTATATGGAGTTCAGTAAAAATGAAGCAAAGACCTTCGCCACCTTGGTAAGTCATCAGATGAGCACTAACCCCAACAAGGAAAAGGTTATTCAAAATGTGCAACAGAGTCTAGAGGAAACGGATCAAGATATTGGCTATCTCAGTATTTTGGACTGGTCCGGAAAAATTGTTTGTCATCCAGACATCAAAAATGTTGGGCGAATAGCCGGAGCATCCGAATCTTTTGTTTCTTCCGTGACAGAGGAACTGACCCTTACCAGTTTTTACGAACAGCTAAAAACACGAATGGACGAAATTGGAATGGCAAATCTTGAAAACGAGTCAGAGGTCATTCATTTGTATCCGGTAGCCGGGACAGATTGGATTGTGGCAGTCCATGTTGGATTGGATAAGATTCACCTAAGGTTGAACGAATTGAAGAATCGGTTTTATCTTATTTTTCTGGTCATGGGACTTATCGTTGTCCTTTCCTATGTATTAACGGTACGATGGATCGGTAGTAAGTATGAGAAAAGATTGGAGTTGAAAAACCAACAGTTGGAGGATGAAGTGGTGAATCTGTCCAAATTGAATCGAGCTGTCGGTGATTACCAACAAAAGGTAAATCAAGAAGAAAGTTCGGACCAACAATCCAAGAGAAGAATTTTGACCTATGTGAGAAACGAACTTCTCCCAATACCCACAGAAGAGATTGCCCAAATCTATACCGAAAACACAATTACCTATGTGGTTTGTTTTGACGGAAGGCGGACCACTTCCAATTCCAGTTTGGACGAACTGTTCTCCCAATTGGACAATGCCCATTTCTTCCGGGCCAATAGGCAGTTTATCATTGCCATTTCCAGTATCGACAAAATAGTCCGCTATGGGAACAACCAATTGAAAATTTTGGTCAATCCAGATTCTGAGCAAAATATCGTTATCAGCAAGAACAAGGCCGCCGAGTTCAAACAATGGCTAAACCTTTGAGATAATTATCCTTGACCCAGCTCCCTCGCCTGAAAGTCTATCAGTTCCCTTTCGGTACAGCGAACACTAACTTCAATGGGATTACAACATACCTCGCATTCCTCAACGTAGGTCTGTTGGGGAACTGAAGTATCCAGAAGAAAAGAAATCCCCTCCCAACAATACGGACATTGAAAAAAATGTTCAAACATGGTCGAAACAGCAACGAATTACACCACTAAAACTCAACATTTAACAGTTGCCCACTAACTTGGAGCATCTGCAATTCTGCCAACTTGGCGCTGTATTTGGCCTGGCTTTGGGCCAATTCCGCATTTAAAAGATTAAGTTGGGCCTGTCGGAACTCAATGGACGTGATCTGACCCAGTTTATAGCGTTCGTCGGTCCGATTGAAATTATCCAGGGTAGTCTGCAGGTTTTTTTCTTGAACCTCCAATACATATAGCGCATTGGTGTAACTATCCCATGCATTTCGGATATCCCTTTCCACTTCCAGTTTAATTTGTTTTTGAAGCAGTTCTTGGTTCTCGTATCCAATTTTGACGTTCTTGATACCCGTTATGGCCCTACCACCATCAAAAAGGCTCCATGTGAGATTGATTCCACCGGAAACACCGGTAGAAGAGTTCTGCACCGTAAATGCCAAAGGGCTGTTGTTATTGGATTCATTCCAACCATAAGAACCGGTTAAACCAATGGTTGGTAAAAATGCGCTACGAGCCGATTTGATATTAAGTTGATTGATATTCATTTGCCTATCGGCAATTTGTAGTCGGACGTTGTTGGTCTTTGCCTCATTATGCATGTTCTCCATCTCCAAGCCAGACACAAAGTTCACAGTAGTATCTGCCGAGAATGTGGTAGACAGTTCCCGATTCAAAATTAGGTTTAGATCCCTCATGGTGTTCCGTAGTTGCTGACGGGAATTCAAAAGATTAATACTGTCCGTATTTATATCCACCTCAGCGTTCAGGACATCAAGACCGGTATTCTGTCCGTATTCAAATTGATAGCGGGCACGCGTCAGTCTATCCTTTGAGATAGCCAATGCCTGCTCCAAATTTTGCGTGTTTTCGGTCAATCTTGCCACCTCATAGTACACCGTGAACAGTTGAAGCACCGTAGTTTCAATGGTTTGTCGCACTTCAAGTTCGGATTGGAGGGAGCGTTCCTTAAAGCTTTTGTAGTCGTAATACCTGCCTAGACCATCAAAAAGTGTATAGTTCACATTCACCGAAGCGTTATACCTGCGTGTTTCAACCCCATCAGCTGTTCGGGTCTCGCCATTGGCAAGCTGTCCCTCTGTATTCTGCTTATCTATGCTCCCGCCCGCGTTTGCGGTTACAGAAGGTAGATACCCTGAGTTTAGGATATTGGCATTGTTATCATCTATTTTTTGTGTATTCCTTGCTACCTGAATACCTAGGTTATTGGCAAGGGTCAGTGCTATGGCCTCTTCCTTGCCAAGCATCTGTTCCTGCGCCAAACCGGTAAAAGTGATGAAAAATAGGGGTAGCGTAAAAAGTATGCGTCTCATTTATGTAGTGCCTTCTAAAACTTGCGAAGCTTCTTCCTCTTGGGCACCATTATGGTGTATGCTTCCATTTTGTTGATACAATCCTTCATCAGCCATGTGTTCTTCCTCGGTTCGCTCCCTTATGGCGCGTTCCACCTCTTCCCGTGATGCTTTTTCACCTGTCCAAAGCTGTTTAATTCCCACTTTTACATTATTTCCAAAAGCAAGGAAGATGGGAAGCATTACCAAGGTCAGGATGGTCGCAAAGCCGATACCATAGGCAATGGATAGTGCCATGGGCTTTAAAAACTGGGCTTGCCTACTTTTTTCCAATAGAAGGGGCGCCAAACCAGCAATAGTAGTGATGGAGGTTAAAAATATGGCCCTGAACCTGGATCGCCCTGCCTCATATATGGCCTCATCGAATTTAAGTCCGCTCCTTAGGTTATTATTGAACTTCCCGATCAGCACCAAGCCATCATTGACCATAATTCCAATCAACGCTATAATCCCCAAAAGTGATAAAATATTGATGGGGAAATTATGAATCCAATGGCCCCAAGCAACCGCAGTAAGGCTAAAAGGAACCAAAAGCAATAACAACAAAGGCTGACTAAAGCTTCTAAACGTAAAGGCTATGGTGATAAAAATCAGAATCAACACGGTCAATCCTGCAAATCTTAGGGAATTGTTGAATTTATTGAATTCCCTGTTCTGCCCTTCATAGGATGGGGTAATGGAAGTATACTTTGAAAGGATATCGGGCATAACCTCGTTCCGAATCCATGCCATGGCATCTGTACCACTGGTGGTTTCAGGGTCCGTTAAATCCGATGATATTTGAATCTCCCTTTGCCCGTCCAGATGGTTCACGGCCACATCTCCCCTTTCGATAGAATAGCTTGCTATTTCCTTCAATGGAATCCTGTCCCCCGTGGGTGTCAAAATACGCATATCGTCCAAATCTGTAAGCGAAGATCGGTTGGTGCGATCATAGCGCACCCAAACCCTAATTTCATCTTGCCCACGTTGAAATCGTTGGGCCTGAGACCCAAAAAATCCGGCTCGGACCTGATTCATAACCGTCCTCAAATCCAACCCAAGCAAATATGCATTTTCCTTAAGTTGTAAGCGTATTTCCTTGATGCCAGCGGGATCATTATCAGCTACATCTTTTAGCAGTGCATTGTTCAACATGGCCGTCTTAAGCTCGGTTTTGGCCGCCTTCAACTCGGTAATATTGTTCCCCAAAAGCGAAACTGAAACCGGGTCTCCCCCAAAATTCCCACCAGAACCATAAATAAGGCTTTCTACCCCAATAACCGGACCTACCAACTCCCTTAATTTTCCCGTCACCAAACTGGCAACAATTTCGTCTGGGCGTTCTTCACCTGGCAACAAATTGATAATCAACGTAGCCGTCGACGAACCAGGACCAAGCGTCTTTAGCGTGTTTTCGAACAACATCTTATCCGTACCCTGCAAATATTCATCCGTAAGCTGTTCATTTACAATTTCTGCTTTATCCTGGATAAGGGTTATAATGGAATCTGTGACCTTTTCGTTGGTACCATTTGGCATTTGAAGCTGAACAGCAATTCTATCGCTGGCAATCCTCGGAAAAAAAGCAGTGCGTATAATCCCTCCACCAATGGAACCAAAGGTTAGGGCCAGAGCCATAAAGAAAAGAGAAAACGTTAAAATCTTATAATCCAAGGCGAAACGTAATACCGGGCTGTACCAATTGTCGCGCATATATGCCATGGACTGATCTCCTAATTTATTGATGACGCGAAGCTTGGCAAATAACCTCCCAAGACCAGTGGACGGATCCTGACTTTTTGGTCTCAAAGCTTTGGAATGTGCCAAGTGGGCCGGAAGTATAATCAATGCTTCGACCAAGGAAACCACGAGGGTCAAGATTACGATTACTGATACCTCACTAAAGAAATCTCCAATTCGCCCGTCCAGAAAAAGGAAGAGTGAAAACGCCAGAATTGTGGTTATTATCGCGGATAGAATCGGCGGAATCACTTCCATTGTCCCATCTATGGCCGCACGTATGGGGCTTTTACCCTTTTCATAGTGCTGATAGATGTTTTCGGCGATAACAATTCCGTCATCCACCAAAATCCCTATCACAATGATCATCCCAAATAGGGATAGCACGTTGATGGTCACATTGAGCATGGGGGCAAAAACGAACATCCCCAAAAACGCAACCGGAAGTCCAAACGCCACCCAAAAAGCCAATCGGGTATTCAGAAATAACGAGAGGAACAATAGTACCAATATCATCCCTATAATTGCATTCTCAGTAAGTAGATCTGTACGCTGGGTCAACGTTTTGGATTGATCGCTGATAACCTCCAACTGGGCGTTGGAGTAGTTTTTGTTGAAATCAGCAACGTATTCCTTTACTTGTTCCGCGGACTCGATAAGGTCCTCTGTATTTGTACTTGTAACCGTAATATTTACCGAACGCTCGCCATTGAGATAAGAGGCGTTAGGGGTTTCTGAAAATCGGTCCCTAATAATTGCTACATCCTTCAAGCGAACCGACCGTCCAGAAGCATCCGCCCTTACCACTACATTGGAAAGTTCATCACCATAGTAGGAGCGATTGTTGGCGCGAATCAAATATTCCTCGGCATTGGTCTTGATATTACCCCCAGTAACCAAAATATTGGCATTGGAAACCGCCTGGGCCACCTCGTTAAAGGAAAGATTATAAGCCAAAAGGCTGTTTTCGTTAACGGCTATTTCAATTTCCTCTTCCGGATAACCAGAAATTGCTATCTGCGAAATCCCGTCAATCGCTCGTAAGTCATTTTCAATTTGCCGGCCAATTTCCTTTAGGGTTGCCAGGGAAATGTTATTTCCGGAAACTGCGAAACTAATCGTTTGGCGAACTGCCTCCAGTTTGGACACGATGAGTGGTTCCATTCCCGCTGGGAAAGTAGGAACACGATCCACGGCATTCTTGACTTCCAGCAGCATAAAGTCGATATCCCTTCCCTTTTCGATTTCCACATTGATGCTTCCGCTGTTTTCCCTGGAGGTAGAGGTAACACGCTCTACTCCCTGCAAGCCCTTTAGGTTGTCTTCTATTTTTAGCACAATACCCTCCTCAACTTCTAATGGCGAAGCCCCAGGATAAGCAATGTTTATAGCAATGTTCTGGGAATCGACCAAGGGAAAAAATGAGGATTTAAGGGATAAGGCTCCCACAATCCCAAAGATGAAGAAGGCCAATATGATCACATTGACCGCAACATGGTACTTGATAAAATAGGCTATAACCTTTCTCACGATTTGGTTCTTTTGCTGTTGTTGGCATCAAAAACCTTTACCTCCATTCCAGCATAACCTCCAGATACAGGTCTGGAGACGATAACCTCCTCGTTGGGCACATTTTTTAGGACCACGGTCCTGTCGGTAAAATACACCGGATTCACATCGATGACATCCAATATGGTATCCCGAACCACAAAGATTTGATTGTTTTCCAGCAGCAAGGACCTGTCGACCTCAATAGCATCCGGCTCTTCTTTAGCTTCCAGATTTGCTTCAAGGTATTGTCCTTCTTTCAAGTTATCGCCACTTACCTCAATGTATACCGTAATGGTCTGTGAATTTTGATCCACCCGACCGTTAACCCGAATGACCTTTCCCATAAAGGTTTGGTTTTTCTCCAAATTGGAAAGTTCTACCTGCTTGCCCACCGTTAAATAATCTCCATAGGTCTTGCTCACGGCAACCTCCAATTCGTAAACCCCTATATTGATAAACTCTCCTAATTTCTGTCCCACGCGAATCAAGGTCCCCTCTGTGACCAAGGCGTCTGTGAGTACCCCTCCGAAAGGGGCTGATATTGTATATTTTGAAAGCCGTTGTTCCAGATTTTTAACGTTGTAGTAACTGGAGATCACACCTCTTCCCGAAATAAAGAATTTCTCTTTTTCAGACGACATTTCCGGTAGTTTTGGAGTGGTTTTATCCAAATCGAAATTATTGAGATAGTCCTGCCATTTGGTATATATTTCTGGGTAATCCAGCCTTAAATCCGGCATTATGGACGTCAATAGATTATAAAGATTGCTTTTTGCCGATTGGACAGAGGCATAATACTCATTGGCATCGATTCGTATCAGGGTCTGCCCCGCGGCATACTCCTGTCCGGTCCGAAACAATTTGCTTCCCTGTCTGAAAACACCCTGCACTTCGGAAAACAGCTCAACCCGTTTCTTAGCTCTTAAGTTTCCATTTGCAGGAACTACGATAGGGATGGTTGCGTTGCGTACCGTATCCACAAATACGGTTTTGACCACTTTTTGGGATTGTGGTCTTCGGCTTGTCTTGCTTCCCACAATAAGCCTGGCAAGAAATATGGACAAAAAGATTACAATGCCGCCAGCAACGGCCGAAATAATGAGCTTGCGCATGTTTAGGAGCGAATTAGTCCCTACAAAGCTATTGGCAAAGGAAGGTTTGCTTGGTTAAATATTTCATAAAATGTTAACGTCAAAAGTAAAATGCTGAAACAAAAAAGGGGATACACGCCTGTATCCCCAAACCAAACAAACTAAAGTATAACTAACTACTCATTTTCGTCAACATCTTCAAATTTTGTATCCGCCATTCGGGTACGCTGCAATTGCAGTTCGTTGAACTTCGGATTTAATGATTTTTCATCGGTATCAAAGACCAAGAACTGCTTGGTATCCATTTCTTGGAGTCCTTTATACGAGTTGAACCGATTGTTTTGTATTTGTAATATTTTCAAGCTGGCCAATTGCCCAAATTCAGACGGTATCTCGCCGCCCAATTGATTATTGGCCAAAACCAATTCCTTCAATTCGGAAAGATTGCCCATTTCCTCGGGGATAGATCCCTCGAGGTTATTCTCAAAAAGTCCTAGGGCTTCCAATTTGGTCAAATTACCAATGGATGCCGGAATAATTCCCCTGAGGTTGTTACTAGATAGGTTGAGCTCCCTCAGGTGTTCCAATTCTCCGAAGGTATTGGGAATGGATCCGCTCAGGAAATTATTGAACATGGAAAACACACGCAACTCCTCCATTTGACCAACTCCCAATGGAATAGAACCTTTGATACGGTTCATCTCCAAACGAAGTACTTTTAAGCTTTTTAGTTTAACGATGTCCTTTGGTAATACTCCCGTAATACTGTTAAAGGCAAGGTTCAAATGTGTCAGATACTTCAACTTCCCGATGCTCTCAGGAAGTACTCCCTCTAAATTGTTCATGAACAAATTAATCCCAACAACACGATTTTCCTTAACCTCTATTCCTTTCCAAGTGCTTACCGGGGCATTCAAATCCCAGGATGCCTTCCAATTTTCACCGTTGGTATTGTGGTAAAGGTCCAACAATGCGTTTTTCTCTTTTTGGGAAACTTCACCATATGAGATTCCAATTCCCAAAACGAGCATAAAGAGGCAGTAAATCGTTTGTCTTATCATGAACTAATATTTCAATTCATAAGAATTTACTTACAAATAACGTTGAGAAGCCAATACTCTACAAATTATTTAGGTGTAGCTCTAGAAAAATGTTGTAAAGTGGTCCAAAAGCGTGGTGTAGGACTCCGCAAAAGGTATCAACCCAGTTGTTCCAATTCGTTGGAGAGTTTTTCCCATTCTTCCATCAAGGTCTCCAAATTGTCTTTTTTTCCTTGATAGTCGTCAAAAAAGCCTGGTTTGGCAATGGTGGCATCATAATCCATTAGCATTTCATGATCTATGTTGGCAATGTCTTTCTCTAGTTGGGAGATTTTTTTCTCCACCCCGCTAAGCCTATTCTTTAGGGACTTTAGTTTTTTCTGGGTCTGATAATCGTTCGCCTTGGGTTTTTCCTTCTTTACTTGGATTTTTTGTTCGCCCTTTTCTATTTTTCTGAAATCCTCAGCTTTACGCTGTTCCAGGTAGAAATCGATATCGCCTAGGTATTCTTTTATAGTTCCATCCTTGAACTCATATACCCTGTCCGTCAATCCCTGGAGAAAATCACGATCATGGGAGACCAGCACCAAGGTACCCTCAAAATTTTGCAACGCCTGCTTTAATACATTCTTGGATTTAATGTCCAAGTGGTTGGTAGGTTCATCCATGACCAAAACATTAAAGGGCTGCAATAGCATTTTGGCCAAGGCCAATCGGTTACGCTCTCCTCCGGAGAGCACTTTAACGTATTTGTCCACCTCATCTCCCCTGAACAAAAAAGACCCCAAAATATCACGCACTTTGCTCCGGTTCTTTTCATTGGCAGCATCGATCATGGTATCCAAAATGGTCTTATTCCCGTCCAAGTACTCGGCCTGGTTTTGGGCAAAATACCCTATTTCCACATTGTGTCCAATCTTAACCATCCCCTCATGGTCCAGCTCCCCTACCATAATTTTGGCCAAGGTGGTCTTCCCCTGTCCATTTTGACCCACAAAGGCGGTCTTACTGCTTCGTTCCACCAGCAGATTGATGCCCTTCAGCACTTCATTCTCCCCATAGCTTTTGGATAGATTTTCCAGTTCCGCAATTACCTTTCCCGGGGTAACGGAGACCGGGAAGCGCACATTCATGACGCTGTTGTCTTCTTCGTCTACCTCAATACGGTCAATTTTGTCCAATTTCTTGATAAGGGATTGGGCCATGGAAGCCTTGGTGGCCTTTGCCCTAAACTTTTCTATAAGTTTTTCCGTCTGTTGGATCTGCTTTTCTTGGTTTTTTTGAGCGTTCAACTGTTGTTCACGAATCTCCCCGCGCAATTCCAAAAACTTGGAATAAGGTTTGTTGTAATCATAGATCCGACCTAACGATATCTCTATAGTCCTATTGGTCACATTGTCCAAGAACATCTTGTCGTGCGAGACAATAACCACGGCTCCAGAGTAGTTTTTCAGGAATTGCTCCAACCAAATAATGGATTCGATATCCAGATGGTTGGTAGGTTCATCCAGAAGCAGAACATCATTGTTCTGCAACAACAATTTAGCCAGTTCAATACGCATTCGCCAGCCTCCGGAAAACGTATCGGTTAGGCTGTTGAAATCCTTTCGTTTAAATCCGAGTCCTATCAACACCTTTTCGGTATCACCTTGATAGTTATACCCCCCTAGAATCTCGTACCTATGCGTAACGTCCGTGAAATCGACCATCAATTGGTTATAGGATTCACTCTCGTAGTCGGTCCGATCCGCAAGTTCTTGGTTGATCTTGTCCAACCGCATTTCCAAGGCCTTGATTTCTTCAAATGCCTGATAGGATTCCTCAAGTACCGTTCTCCCCTGCTCAAAATCAATGTCCTGCTTTAAGAAACCGATCTTAATATCCCTTTCGGTGGCAATTGTTCCGGAGTCAGGGGCCATTTCCTTGGAGAGCAACTTCAAAAGTGTCGACTTTCCAGCCCCATTCTTGCCAATAAGGCCCACCCGGTCACCGCCGTTGAGGCGAAAGGCGATTTCCTCAAAAAGATATTCGCCCCCAAAAGCAACTGAAAGGTTATGGATATTAAGCATACTTGTAATAAAAATTCATTATGTTAAAATCAACTTTTGGTATTACCGTTGAACTGTAAAAACAACTACAAATCTTACTTTTGTCAAAAGCCTTGCAAATGTTAAAAAAAGGAAACAAACTCTACAGCATTTTAACAGGAAGTTGCCCTAAGTGCCATCAGGAGAGCATGTACCAAAATACCAACCCTTATGCCATTTCCCAATTGTTTAAGATGCACGAGCGTTGCTCGCATTGTGGCACCAAGTACAAAATTGAGCCTTCTTTCTTTTATGGCTCCATGTATGTGAGCTATGGTGTAGGGATTGCCTTTGCATCGGCGGCCTTTGTAATTTCTTTTTTAATTTTAGGTGCGTCACTGGTAAATACCTTTATCGCAATCGTTCTCACCTTGGTGGTCTTTCTTCCCATCATTGTGCGACTGTCCCGAAATATCTGGATCAATTTCTTTTTCAAGTACGAGCCTCCAGCCGTTAAGAGTCAGTTGGAATAGTATTTTTTTGTAAACCTTTGGCAATCGATTTCCATATCCAAAGGTCTATCCTCTTCGATATATTGATATAGTTGTTCTGAAGCATAGGGCGCAATTAGCACACCCCGGGAACCAAAACCATTTAGCACGTAGAGATTTCCATGTTCTGGATGCTGTCCAACCAAAGGCCTTCGGTCCACAACTGTGGGTCTAATCCCAGCCAAATGATCCACCACTTCAAAATCACATTTTAGGAAAGTCTTTAACTTGTCCTGTAACTCATTTCGCGCTTCCTCCGTAGGCCGGTTGGTTTTGTCTTTCCATTTATAGGTGGCCCCAACCCGGTACATATCACTCCCCATGGGGATGGTAAACACGCTGGATTTGATGACATTTTCCTCCCTATAATCCGGTGCTTGGATGGTCAACAACTCTCCTTTGGTGCCATTTAAGGGCAGATAACTAAAAAATGGATTGTTTTTAAGCCCATAGCCTTCGCAAAAGACGATTCTCTTGGCTTTGATGTTGTTGTACGAAATATAGCCGGAAAACGCTTTAAAATGGTCAAAGATGAACGGTTGAAGGGTTAGATTTCCTTTTTCCTTCAAATATTGGGTGTATGAAGACAACAGCATGGCCGTATCAATACGACCGGTGTGCAGCACTTCACCAAAACCAAATGGAGCATTCAGGTGGGGATTTTTATTTTGCAGAATGTCCGTAGATAAGAAGCCATCCAATCCGGGCTTGTCCGCAGCCTCAAACCAAGTGTTCTGTTCTTCAATGGAAGCGAAGCGTCTTAGAACCCTCAATTTATAATCCAGTTTCACTTCCAGTTTCTGCTCTAGCCGACGGTAAAAGGGCAAGGCTCCCCCCATTTGTTCCCCAGCGTTCCAAGCCATGGTAAATCTCTTTAGGATGACGGGGTTATAAAGCCCTCCTGCTACCAATGAAGATTGTTGGGAATTATCGGAAATAACATGGAAGGTCTTTCCATTTTTTTCCAAGGTTTCGCAAAATGATATTCCAGCCAGGCCCAGGCCAACTACGAGATAGTCCTGCATGGTGCAAAAGTAGTCATATGGTTATTGAATGAAAAAAGGGGGGATCAAATAAAAAAACGCCGCACTTTCGTGCGGCGTTTACTTGTATAGAATTGGAAATTTAACCTAAGGCTAGTATGCCCACATATCTTGTTCCCTGTCGCGGATGACCTCTTTGATTCGTTTGGCCTCCAACAACTGGAACAATGCATTGTCAAAAATATAATCATCTATCTCACGGTCACCATGGACATTGTCCTCCTTATAGATCACCCCGTTAAAACGTCTTGCGTTCAACAGCATGTCATAGGAAATGGGACGCGCGGAGTTACGTTGGTTGTAGACTTTGGCATCGTGCAGCACCTGACGTGCAGCTGGATACCATACCCAGAACAATTCTACCTTGTTCTCTCCTGGATCTACAGATTCGTCGTCAATAAAGTTAACGTCCGGAGCTACCGGGGCAATCCCCAGCAGACGGTACTTTAACTCACCTTGACGCTTATCAAAATACCACATCCCTTTAATACGATACTCTTCAATATCGGCTGCGGAAAGGTCTCTTTGGTTGATAAATTCCGCAGAAATCTGCTCTCCAGCATTCAATTGTTCGTATCCAAGGTCGGTAGTATCTACCTTACTCAATGTGGCGGTCAAATCCTCAAACTTTCGCTTTTCCGTGAAGTAAGAGTCCGTGTATACCTCGGTCAGTTTACCATTTTGGATGTTTTTCATCATCACGTGGTACAATGACCTTCTATCCGCTCCAATACCAATGGTATCGGTTGGGTAGTACAACGGAAAGTTGACACGCTCGTCCAGGTCGATAACCTCCCACACAGTCTTGGACCAAAGAATGTCCCTGTCATCAACATAACCATAATCCAGAGGGGCGTCGTTATCCTGTTCTATTTGAGCTTCGGTCTTCTTACCAATATCCTGGGGCAATTTGGCATTCAATACGTTTGCCTGTGCCATTATGGATAGGGGCAATAAGCCCAACGCTCCAATTACTAATGCATTTTTCCAATTCATGATTATACTTCTATACTTTATTAGTTTGTAAGCTCAACAACAACAGGGGATACCTTTTTCAACTTGTAAGTCCTATTATTGGTGATATACGCTTTAATATCGAATATCTGAACGGCATCACCACGCTTAGCTCTTTTCAAAGCAGACTTGGCTCTTCCATCCAATTTGTTACCGTTTACGTTAATGGTAGGCTGACCAGGAACTTTGAACTTAAATCCGCTAACAGCAAGGTTCAAGTCAAAATCAAAGTCTTCCAACATAGCGCCAACCGTAGAAATCTCAAGGTTTCTTCTTGGCATCTTAACGCTACCTGCTTCACCTCTAACAGTACCACCTGGTCTTGGGATATCTTTGATCCTAAACTCAGACTTGGTAGAGATTCCCTTACCATCTGGCAACGTACCGGAAGCGGTAATTGTAACCGTTCTACCTGTACCAGGATTCATAATATAGTTACTACCACTTCTTCTGGTAAGACCAGCAGCGGAAGCACGTACTTTATTATCCGGGATACCGGGAATGGAGATGGTCATCGGATTGGCCACACCACGATATACAACGTTCATCTTGTCTGCAGAAATAACTGCAGCATTAGGCTTGGTAATGGTAGCAAAAGTGTTGTTCACTTCTACCGGGATTTCCTCACCATCCTGCATAAAGAACATTGTACCTGAAATTGTGTGATCTCCGGCGGCACCGGCACTGATCAACAATTTGATACCTCCTTCTTCCAAGACATAGTCCTTATCCGCAGCAAGGTTTCTACCGTCTAACTTCAACTCAGCTCTCACTGGTTTTGAAGAGTTATCCGTCTTACTAATGATGATTTTACCATCATACTTTTCACCTGTGTAAAAAGCAGTTTTGGAAGCTGACAAAGAAGTAGCAAAGTTTTTCAAGGAAACAGCCTCGGTAAGGTTACCTTCCAACAATCCTTTCAATACTTCTTGCTCAGTAGACATAATATCTGCCTGCAATTGCGTAACCTTGGTCAAGGAAGCTACCAATGGATACCCTTCAAAGTGGTAGTTCATCCAATCTACTTTGACCCCATCCCTTTGCCTTTCAACCTTACCGTTCGCATCACCGGTTTCAAAACGGGTTTGAACAGCACCTTTGATCTCGGACATGTTTTCTGGAAGTGCAGCCAATATTTTTTCTCTGTAATTGGTTACGCCATCCAAAAACTTTTGCCCTTCGGGCTTTAGGTTATCACCTTGGAAAAATAGGTTGTCCAAGTAGTCGGACTTGTCCATAACCACATAGTTATTGGGGTCCTCTTGATCGGCCAACATGCCTTTTTTCAACTCCTCTAAGTACTCATAGTACTCTTGGGATAATTTTTGCACTTCTTGGGCCTTTTCATACAACGGACCGTACTTTATTGCATCTTCAGATGCCTTGGTCCCAAGACCTTCAAAGTAGGCCAGGTTGTTAGCTTCGGCTTTTTCGTTGGAAGTCTCCAGTTTAGCATTCATCAAACCGAATGCTGCGAGAACCTCCTTGCTCATATTTAATGCCAACATCGCGATGAAGATCAAGTACATAAGGTTGATCATCTTCTGACGTGGGGTTTCTTTTCCTGATGCCATGTTATTTTCTAATTAGAATTAATAATTAATTTGATTTGGGTTTGGTATTAAATCAAATCCCTAATTAGTTTTTGGCCATGGCAGAAAGCATACCACCGTATACTCCGTTCAAAGAAGATAGGTTTGTTGCCAAAGATTCCATTTGCTCTTTCAATGCACCGGCATTCTGTACTACTTCCTCATTAATGGAAGCCTGACGGCTAGCGCTTTCCAACTGTACTTTGTACAAGCTGTTTAAAGACTCCATTTGAGCTGCAGCATGAGACAACTCCTCAGAGTACTTCTTCGTGTGCTGGATGGCATCTGTTGTAGGAGCAATACCTTTGGCAGCGCCTTCAAAATTCTTGATGCTTTCACCCAAGCTAGAGAACAATTCAGAATCGATGTTCGCTTCTTTAAGCAGATCATCCAATTTTCTGGAAAGAAGACCTTCAGCTTCTTTAGCTTGCTTAGCGTCATTCTTGTTTCCTTTAGCTTGACCATTGGCCAATTCTGGGTAAACCAAAGACCAATCGTACTCGTCATCTACAGGTTCAAATGCGGAGATAGCGAAAATCAATGCTTCGGTAATAAGTCCAATAGCAAGTAATATTCCACCGTTCAGTGGTCCGAACTCCCAGTGGAGAATCTTAAATAGTGCACCAATAATTACTACTGATGCTCCAAGCCCGTAGGCCATGTTAAACAGTTTTTTTGTTGATTTTGACTGTGCCATAATTCTAGTTTTAATTAAGTTATATAAATAAGTATTTGGTTACTTTACTGGTTTATATATACTGTTCTCTTATTTGTTTTATCTACCTGATGGTAATCCGTTTCTTCCGTTTGTGGAATCTTCCTCAC
>JBCCUY010000020.1:0-20793 GCA_039196145.1 Bacteroidota bacterium | reverse complement strand
GTGATGACATTATTACAAACGTGGATCGAAAGGCCAAAACCATCCATGTAAAAACCCCAGAGGGTTTGGTGGATTTGTACTTGGGGAGCTGATTTTTTAATTCCAAATAGACATAAAAAAAGGAAACCAAACCGGTTTCCTTTTCATTCTCTGGGTGGAAAAATCAATTTTTCCACTTGCCTCCCCCCACGAAGAAGCCCAAAGAAATGCCGATATAGGAGTTTTTAACCTCTACTGCTTCAATACCCTCACCAATCTCCGATTTTCCGATGAGGTTATAAGTGGCTGCCAATCGTAATTTGCCTAACTCAAATCCTGCGCGAATCAAGCCCCCAAATTTTCCGTCAAGTTGGAATTCGTCATCTGTCACTTGGGTGTCAAAGTCAAGATTAGCCAATGAACTGTAGCCAATCCCTGTTCCAACAAAAGGGGCAAATGGAGAACTGCCAGAGTTAAAGTAATAATCAAAGGTTCCAAAGTAAGATATACTTTCGGATAAGTTCGCTTCGATTTCAGCAACATCATTGACCGCACTTACATTTTTTGCCATTGCAGCGGATTGGATACGTAGGCCAACATTCATATTGTTGGTGACATTAAATTTGGGCTCGAACGCCACTGCAAGACCTCCTCCTCCGTCTGGGATGGTATAGCCAAAGTCAAGTCCCGCCCTGAATTTGTTTGCTTCCTGAGCCTGTGACCATTGTGCAACGCAAACAAAAAGTACCACGCCGTAAAATAATTTTTTCATAAATAAGTGTTTAATGTTGGTAATTTGATTTGGGTAAGCCGTAATCAGATTACTAAGCGCCGAATGTAGATTTTTAGAAGGGTAGGGATAGAGTTCATCTAACGGATGCCCTGTTTCAATTGATGAAAGCCCAATTTGAATTGACGGATGTGATTTTGATTTCTAATCGATATGGCTTTAAGCACTATCTTTATGCTTCAAACTATCCAACCATGCTTCGAATTAGTCTTGTCCTTTTAGTGTTTAGTTTCATTTCTTGCGGTAAAAAGCAAGAAAAAAAAGAAGGGCCCACGGGCCCACCAAATGTGATATTGATTTTTACGGATGACCAAGGCTATCAGGATGTAGGTGTTTTTGGTTCGCCCAATATCAAAACACCCAACTTGGATAAAATGGCCTCGGAAGGGGTACGGTTAACCAGCTATTACTCTGCCCAAGCGGTATGTTCCGCGTCTAGAGCCGGAATTTTGACGGGTTGCTATCCCAATCGTATTGGAATCCATAATGCCCTTGGTCCGGATAACACGCATGGTATCAATGCTTCCGAGACTACACTGGCCGAAATGCTCAAAGAAAAGGGATATGCCACGGGCATATTTGGGAAATGGCACTTGGGTCACCATAAAAAATTCTTGCCCACACGACACGGTTTTGATGAATGGTTTGGAATTCCCTATTCCAACGATATGTGGCCTTACCACCCGCAACAGGGACCCATTTTTAACTTCCCGGATCTGCCACTTTATGAAAATGAAACCGTTATTGACACCCTAACGGAACAATCCATGTTAACCACTCAAATCACGGAGCGTAGTGTGGATTTTATCAATAGAAACGCAGATAATCCTTTCTTTTTATATGTACCACACCCGCAACCCCATGTTCCCCTGTTTGTGTCGGATAAGTTTAAAGGGAAGTCGGAAAGGGGACTGTATGGAGATGTGATCATGGAGATTGATTGGTCTGTTGGTCAAATTTTGGAGGCGCTGAAAGAAAATGGACTGGAGGAAAACACCATTGTAATGTTCACATCGGACAACGGACCTTGGCTTTCGTATGGCAACCATGCGGGAAGCGCCCTTCCCCTCCGCGAAGGTAAGGGAACGGCCTGGGAAGGTGGACAACGGGAACCCTTTATCATAAAATATCCGAACAAATTGGACGGGGGCAAAGTGGTGGATGTCCCGGTAATGGCCATTGATGTATTGCCAACCATAGCGGAATGGACAGATGCCAAACTGCCCGAAAAAATAATTGATGGTAAAAGCATTGCCAAGGTGTTTACGGGAGAGGAAAAGGAACCTGTGCAGGAGGCGTATTTCTTTTACTATCGGGTAAATGAAATGTTTGGGGTGCGTTCCGGGAAATGGAAACTGTATTTTCCACATCGCTATAGAACCATGGAGGGTCAAGAACCGGGAAAGGATGGAGAGCCCGGCGATTATCGCATGGTGGATTTGGAGGAAATTGAGCTGTACGATTTGGAAAATGATATCAGTGAAACTAAAAATGTAGCAGCTGAAAATCCCGAGGTGGTAGAGGAAATCAAACTTTTGGCAAACACCATGCGAACAAGGCTTGGGGATTCCTTATTGGAACTGGAAGGGACCGAAGCACGGGAGCCGGGAAGATTGGAATGAACAAACCTTTTAAATTTAAAGAATTTACGATACATCAAGACCGGAGTGCCATGAAAGTGGGTACGGATGGGGTGCTGTTGGGTGCATGGGCCGCTGTGGATAAAAATCCAAATACCATTTTGGACATTGGAGCGGGCACAGGTTTGATAGCGCTTCAATTGGCGCAGCGTTCCCAGGCCGAAATTATAGATGCCATTGAATTGGACGAAAATGCATACGAACAATGCGTTGAAAATTTTGAAGCCTCACTTTGGGGCGATCGCCTTTTCTGTTATCATGCCGGATTGGATGAGTTTGTGGATGAAATAGACGACACCTATGATTTGATTGTCTCCAACCCGCCTTTTTATGTTGAAGAAGTTTCTAGCGGGGATGCAACACGGGATTTGGCGCGACAAAATAGTTCGCTTCCATTTCCAGAACTCTTTGAAGGTGCGTCAAGACTTCTCTCGGAATCGGGAACATTTGCTGTTATTGCGCCTTTTGTTTCGGAAAAGGAGCTTATTGGGTTGGCGATAAAATTGGGTTTTTTTCCGAATAGAATTACCCGGGTTAGGGGAAATGGCGATGCTGACATCAAACGAAGTTTAATGGAATTTTCTTGGGACGAGGGTGGGCCAATTACCACGGAATTGACTATCGAACATGAACGTCATGTGTATACAAAGGACTATATTGAACTCACCAAAGCGTTTTATTTAAAAATGTAACATTCTGCCAGTGTAATGTTCCATTTCGTTAGTACATTTGATAAAATTTTTCTGAATGAAGCCTGATTTATTTGAAGCTCCGGACTACTATAACCTAGATGATTTACTTTCTGAAGAGCACAAACTTGTGCGGGATGCCGCTCGCCAATGGGTGAAAAGAGATGTTTCGCCAATTATTGAGGATTATGCCCAAAAGGCTGAATTTCCAAAGGAAATAATTGGTGGTCTGGCTGAAATTGGAGCCTTTGGACCCTATATCCCGGAGGAATATGGCGGTGCTGGATTGGATCAAATCAGTTATGGCTTGATCATGCAGGAAATAGAGAGAGGGGATAGTGGGGTGCGATCTACAGCTTCCGTGCAATCTTCTTTGGTGATGTATCCCATTTTTACCTATGGGACGGAGGAGCAGCGTAAAAAATATTTGCCCAAATTGGCCACAGGTGAGTGGATGGGATGTTTTGGACTTACGGAACCCAACCATGGTTCCAATCCTGGAGGGATGGAGACCAAGTTCAAGGATATGGGAGATCACTTTGTGTTGAACGGAGCCAAACTTTGGATATCCAATTCACCATTTGCCGATGTTGCAGTGGTTTGGGCCAAGAATGAAGAAGGACGTATCCACGGTTTGATCGTGGAACGTGGAATGGAAGGGTTCTCAACTCCCGAAACCCATAACAAATGGTCGTTACGTGCTTCCGCAACCGGGGAGCTTATTTTTGATAATGTAAAAGTTCCCAAAGAAAACCTGTTGCCAGGGAAAAACGGTCTGGGCGCTCCGCTTGGCTGTTTGGATTCTGCCCGTTATGGTATTGCTTGGGGTGCCATAGGCGCAGCCATGGATTGTTACGATACCGCATTGCGATATGCCAAGGAACGTGTTCAGTTTGGGAAGCCTATTGCGGCCTATCAATTGCAACAAAAGAAATTGGCTGAAATGATTACGGAAATCACCAAAGCGCAATTATTGGCATTCAGATTGGGTCAGCTTAAAAATGAAGGAAGGGCCACTACCGCTCAAATTTCCATGGCCAAGCGAAACAATGTGGATATGGCCATTAAGATTGCCCGTGAAGCGAGACAGATATTGGGTGGAATGGGAATTACTGGTGAGTATAGCATCATGCGCCACATGATGAATTTGGAAAGTGTGATCACTTACGAAGGTACCCACGACATTCATCTTCTGATCACGGGAGCCGATATTACGGGACATCAGGCTTTTAAGTAGTATCATTCTTTTACAGCTTTTGGTTTGAGCAATTTCTTGCTCGTTTTCATATCCGCATAACGTGGGTCCGGGATATAATCCTGTTTTTGCATTTTGATTACCTCAATGCTCAAAAATCCAAATTCGCTCACCACCTTTCCGTAGAAGCGATAAATACCTTTTCCCCTAAAATAATATTTGGCGGCCACGGGTGGAAAGAGTACCGTATCGAACACCTCTCCGTGCTGGTCTACCATAGTGGCAAAATGCATCCGTTTACCGCCATGGGTGTTCGTGTTTTTTACGGTGACCAAATACCCGTAGATGTCAATGTGCTTGTTAAGGTAGCGTTCTAGGTCTCGTTGTCCATTGGTATTTTTGGGAGATGTTACTAAGAGCTCAAACGGACTGCACAAACAAAAACCTAAAAGCTCCAATTGGTCAAAGGCAGTCTCCAGATTTGTGGTGTACAGTTTGGGAATCTTAAATTTTTGATGTCTCGGTGGGAAGAGCTTTGGGTGTTCCAAGCGGTCATTTTTGGAAAGCATCAAATGGGCCTTCCACAATAGCTTATGCTTGTTGATTCCCGTAAAACGAAAAGCATCGATACGGATAAGGATGGATAGTTGTTCCACCGAAATGAGCACCCGGTCCAGAAAATCTTCCAAGGAAACAAATGTTCCGTTTAAAGCTCTTTCCTTGATGATGCGTTCCATGACCCTGTTCTCCAAATCGCGGAGGTATAGCATCCCCAAATAAATATGGGTGCCTTGGATACGATTGGCAATAGCGCTATTGTTAATACACGGTGCATGGATCGTAGCGCCCATCATTCGGGCATCGTGAATGTAAAATTCGGAACGATAGAACCCACCCCCATTGTTGAGCACGGCCACCATATATTCCAGCGGGTAGTAGGCACGAAGAAAGAGACTTTGATAACTCTCCACGGCATAGGAAGCCGAATGCCCCTTGGCAAAGGCATAGCCTGCAAAACTGGCCACTTGGTTCCAAATTTCAAAAATGAGTGAATCCGCATATCCCTTTTTCCTGCAATTGGAAATGAATTTGTCCTTCACCTTTTGAAACTCTTCCCGAGAACGGAACTTGCCGCTCATTCCCCTACGGAGCACATCGGCTTCTCCAAGATCTAAATCTGCAAAATGGTGGGCTACTTTGATGACGTCTTCCTGATAGACCATCACGCCATAAGTGTCGGGCATAATGTCCAACATTACGGGGTGGGCTTTTTCTTCAGCTCGACCCGTATTCCGGTGGCGTAGGATGTACTCCCGCATCATACCACTTTTGGCTACGCCGGGACGAATAATGGAACTGGCTGCCACTAGACCCAAATAATTGTCCACCTCCAATTTTTTAAGAAGCATCCGCATGGCAGGGGACTCCACATAAAAGCAACCCATACATTGGGCAGTTTTAATGAGGTTGTTGATGATATCATCCGTTTTAAAGCCTTGGATGTCATGGATGTCAATGTCCTTATGTTTCTCGGGTTGATTATAGGCCACGATTTCCAAAGCCTCCTTGATTTTTCCCAATCCACGTTGTCCTAAAATATCAAACTTGTAAAGCCCCACATCCTCGGCAATCACCATATCGTATTGTGTGGTAGGAAATCCTTTTGGGGGGAGGTGAGTGGCTGAAAACCAGTGTAGGGGCTTTTCGCTTATGAGGATACCCCCGGCATGGATGCTCAAGTAATTGGGTTTGTCCTTTAGGAGCCTCCCGTATTTCAGGACAAGCTGGGACATGCTGTCCAATTGGTCTGGGTTGTACCTGCCCTCTACCAAGAAATCGATTTCCTGTTTGGGCAGCCCAAAGACCTTTCCCAGTTCCCGGATAACGCCCCGCCCCTTAAATGTGACATAGGTGCCTAATAAGGCTACATGGTCAAAATGTTCAAAAATGTATTCGGTCATGGCCGGACGGTCCCGCCAAGAAAAATCAATGTCAAAATCAGGTGGGTTGGCTCGGTAGAGGTTGATGAAACGTTCAAAATAGAGGTCCAGTTCCATAGGATCAACATCGGTGATACGAAGCAGATAGGCCACAATACTATTGGCCCCACTTCCTCTGCCCACATAATAAAAACCCCTTCTTCGGGCCTCGGAAACAATGTCCCAATTAATCAGAAAATAGGAGACAAATCCCATTTTTTTGATAAGGTCCAGTTCCTTGTCCAGTCTGTTTTGGATGGAGGGATCCACTTTTTTATACCGATACGGAAGCCCTTCATAACACAGTTTTTCAATGAGCTGTTCATCCTCTTCCACACTGCCCAAATAGCTGTTGAGATTTTGGGGTTTCCGGCCTTTGGAAAAATCAAAATGGATATGGCAACGGTTGAGCAATTTTTCTGTGTTTTCCAGAATAAAGGGATACTCGGAAAATGCTAGGGCCACATTTTGGAGCGGGAACATTTTTTCATCCTCATCGGCTTCTTCTTCCTTCGGAAGTTTGCTCAAGAGTACATTATTGTCAATGGCGCGGAGTAGGCGATGGCTGTTGAAATCGGATTTATTCCGAAAGGTGACCGGCTGTTGAAAAACCAATTTATGTTTCAGCTTCACCAATTTGGAGAATGGTAACCTCCTCAAATTTTGAATGGAGACTCCTATAAATTCGTGTTCCATAAAATCCTCCAGTTCGTGGAGCAAGACCTGCTCAAAAGGGTAGATAACATATGCATCTTTAAAGACAGGTGCCCTTTGCGGAATTTCTAGTTCGTTATGAAGGTGGTGCGATAGGAAATTGTTCAGTTCCAAGTACCCTTTGTTGTTTTGGGCAATTCCTACAAAGCACGGTTGTACGCCATTTCTAAAATCGATTCCCAAAACGGGCTTAACACCATATTCGGGAGCCTTACGGACAAAATTAAGACAAGCAGAGGTGTTGTTGATATCGGTCAACACCAATTGGGCAACATGGTTTAGTTGGGCCAATTCCAAGAGCTCCAGCTCCGAGAAAGTGCCATAGCGCATGCTGTAATATGTGTGACAGTTTAAGTACAATTATCAATTATCAATTATCAATTTTTCATTACTTATTGTTCATTGTTTCCGATGGGCTAATACCACAGGGGGTTCCCCATTGAACGGATTGTGCATGCTTCCGATGGTCTTTGCTCCCATGGCAGAGGCCCGCAACACACTGCGACTTCCAAATCTTTTCCGCACATAATCCATGGCTTGATACAGGTTCAAAGCTTCCTCGGTATCCTCAAAAAGGTTGATTTGGTAGTTGCCCGATACCAAATGGCTAAATCGAATTCCGATGAGACGAACCAGCATACGTTTGTTGTAGAGGACATTGAACAACTCAAGTATTTTGGGAATCAGGATATGGTCTGCACTGGTATAGGGAATCCGTAATTGTTTGGAATAGGTGTTAAAATCGGAATAACGGATTTTTACCGCAATGCAAGCTGTTAGCTTATCTCCCCTACGTAACTGAAAGGCCAGGTTTTCAGTCATGGCAAGTAAAATACCCTTGAGTTTGGCCACATCAATGGTATCACGGTCAAAAGTGCGTTCGGTGGAAATGGACTTGCGGTCGTGAAAGGGAATTACCGGGGTATTGTCCATGCCGTTGGCCCGCTTCCAGATGACCCTTCCATTGGCACCCAAGACCCGTTGCATAATATCCATGGGCATCTCTTGGACGGTCCTGACCTGTCGAATGCCCAAGTTTCTCAGAGTTTGATAGGTCTTATCGCCCACCATAGGGATTTTTTTGATGGATAAGGGAGCTAAAAAAGGTTTTTCCAGTCCAAAATCGATTTTAAGCTGATTGTTGGGCTTGGCCTCATTGGTAGCCACCTTGGAAACGACTTTGTTCACAGAAAGACCGAAAGAAATGGGCAATCCAGTTTCCCGAATGATTCGTTGGCGCATTTCCGTAGCGTATTTATAACAACCAAAAAAACGATCCATTCCTGAAAGATCCGCATAGAATTCATCAATGCTCGATTTTTCAAAAAGCGGCACATGTTCCTTGATGATTTCTGTGACTACGTCAGAATATTTACTGTAAGTGCCGGCGTTGCCGCGGATTACCACCGCTTCTGGGCAAAGTTCCTTGGCCATTTTCATGGGCATGCCGGAATGCACCCCAAATCCCCGGGTCTCGTAGCTGCAAGCAGCCACTACACCTCGGTCACTGGTACCGCCTACCAATAAGGGCTTGTTCTTTAGCTCACTATTGATGATGCGTTCCACAGAGACGTAGAATGTGTCCAAGTCCATGTGTAAAATGGTCTTTTTCATTGTTCAGTTTAGGAGGGAGGCTAAAATATGGAATAATTCCCAAAATATGGAATAAATCCAATAAAAGAAATACAACAACGAGGAGATGTTAATTATCAAAAAATCATCCCTATCTTTGTCACGTTGTGTTGGATTTCAATCTATACGATTGGAATCAGGTTGAGGCATCAGATGATGCTCGCCAATGAAAGGCTTTCCATTTGGAAGGCTTTTTTTGTTTGTGAAACCTGTTTGATGCGCTATAGGCGAAATCTTTAGGACTTGTACAAAGTATGTGCAACATGGTGTAGCAACGAAGCGGCCAGTTTTGCCGTCTGCCCATCCACATCGTATTTCGGATTCATTTCGGCAAGGTCCATACTGATCAATTTTCCGGTACCAATAATGGTTTTGAGGCATTCCAACGCGATATGGGGCGTAAAGCCCATGGGTGAGGGCGCGCTTACTCCCGGAGCATAGGCGGAGGAAAACCCATCCAAATCTATGGTCAAGTAGATATGATCCACGGTTTTGATAAAAGCGTGGATCCAAGTGTTGATCTCATCCAAAAACTGGATTTGGAAAGTGTCCGAAAGTACATAAGTCACATCCAACTCCTTGGCCGTTTGAAAAAGCGACCGGTCATTGGCATCTTTCCGGATGCCCAAGCACAAGTATTTGAAATCGATATTCTCCTTTTCGCATTCCATCGCAATTTGATAGAAGGGCGTGCCAGAGTTGTTGTTATGGGTGTTTTGGCGCAAATCAAAATGCGCGTCAAAATTAATGATGCCTATGGTTTGGCCTTCTTTTTTGGAACTGAGATAATTTTTAATGCCGTGGTAATGCCCGTAGGCCACATCATGCCCTCCTCCCAAAACAATGGGGAACTGTTTTTTTTGAAGTAGGGAGTTAACAGCAGTTGACAGTGCTTCTTGGCTAGCCTCCATATTGCCTTTGGAGCATGTGATGTTTCCCCCATCGTACAATTGAACCGTACTTGGTAGGTGATTGGGCATTTTTCCGAAACTGCTCTTAATGGTATTCGGACCTTTTACGGCCCCAATCCGACCTTGATTGCGCTTCACGCCCTCTTCGCAGGCATAACCCAGAAGTGTAATGGATTTTTTTGGAGGTTCGGGAATATCGGACAGGGAAACGCACTTCACTTTTTCGTGAAGATATAGGCTTTTATTGCTGATGCGTCCTTGCCAAATAGCTGTATCGGGTGCCAAATAGTGTTTCATTCCATTCAAAAAAGATGGTCCAAAATATCGGTTTCCACCAAGTTGGGTAAAGTTACCTTTAAATTTGGAGTACGCTCCATTTCCCGTTTGATGGCAAACAGTGCTTCCTCATTTCTGGCCCAGCTTCTTCGGGAAATGCCGTTGTTCACATCGTAAAACAACATATTTTTTAGACGACGGGAAGCCTCTTTGGTACCGTCGAGTACCATTCCAAAGCCACCGTTGATAACTTCGCCCCAACCCACACCGCCCCCATTGTGGATGGAAACCCAGGTAGCACCCCTAAAACTGTCACCAATAACATTATGGATGGCCATATCGGCGGTAAACTTACTACCATCGTAGATATTACTGGTTTCTCTAAAGGGCGAATCGGTCCCGCTCACATCGTGATGGTCTCTTCCCAAAACCACTGGAGCAGAGATTTCTCGCTTGGAAATGGCCTTATTAAAAGCTTCCGCAATTTTTGCCCTTCCTTCGGCATCGGCATATAAAATCCGGGCTTGGGAGCCAACCACCAATTTGTTCTGTTCGGCTTCCTCGATCCATTTGATGTTATCCTGCATCTGCTGTTGGATTTCCTCTGGAGCTCCGACCTTAATGGTTTTCATTACCTCCAAGGCTATGGCATCTGTCTTTCGCAAATCTTCCGGTCTTCCAGAAGTGCAGACCCATCGGAACGGCCCAAAACCATAATCAAAACACATGGGACCAAGGATGTCCTGCACATAGGATGGATACCTGAAATCGATTTGGTTTACCGCCATAACTTCTCCTCCTGCACGGGAGACTTCCAGTAAAAAAGCATTGCCATAATCAAAGAAATAGGTACCTCTGGCCGTATGCTTATTAATCGCTGAAATCTGCCTCCGTAGGGATTCCTGTACCTTTTCCTTAAATGCTGACGGGTCTTCTGCCATCATTGCATTGGCCTCTTCAAAGGAGAGTCCTACGGGATAATATCCCCCGGCCCACGGATTGTGCAAGGAGGTTTGGTCAGACCCCAAATGCACAAATATATCTTCGATGTAAAATTGCTCCCAGACTTCCACAATGTTACCGATATAAGCTAGGGAAACGGTTTCATTATTAGCGATTGCTTTTCGGGTTCTTTGGACAAGCTCCCTCATGTCTATCCACAATTCATCCACCCAACCTTGTTCATGTCTTTTTTTGGCTGCTTCAGGATTTACCTCGGCACAGACAGTGATGCATCCGGCAATATTTCCAGCTTTGGGCTGGGCTCCGCTCATTCCGCCCAAGCCAGCAGTAAGAAATACTTTGCCTTTTGGATCATCTCCTTTGTCCAATACTTTTCTAAAAGCGTTCATTACGGTGATCGCCGTTCCGTGTACAATGCCCTGGGGACCGATGTACATATATGAACCGGCGGTCATTTGCCCGTATTGGGTAACACCAAGGGCATTGAATTTTTCCCAATCATCGGGTTGGGAGTAATTTGGAATCATCATCCCATTGGTGACCACAACCCTGGGTGCTTCCTTGGAAGATGGAAATAGCCCCATGGGATGGCCAGAATACATATGCAAAGTTTGCTCTTCGGTCATCTCTGCCAAGTACTTCATGGTCAATAGGTACTGCGCCCAGTTTTGGAATACGGCGCCGTTGCCGCCGTAAGTAACTAGTTCCTCCGGATGTTGTGCCACGGAGGGATCCAGGTTGTTCTGAATCATGAGCATTATGGCCGCAGCCTGCTTAGATTGGGCCGGATACCCTGATATGGGCCGGGCATGGATTTCATAGGCCGGTTTAAATCGGTGCATATAGATGCGTCCGTAGGTTTTTAATTCCTTGGCAAATTCTTTGGCCAATTCCTGGTGCCATTTTTTTGGAAAATACCGCAATGCGTTTTGAACCGCTAATTTTTTTTCTTCTCGGGATAGGATTTCTTTTCGTTTTGGCGCGGGATTTCCTCCCTCGGGATAGGGTCTTGGTGGGGGAAGTTGTTCCGGGATACCCTGTAGGATTTGTGATTTAAAATCTTTTGGCTCCATGATTACTAATTTTCAAAAACTTGATGGCCGTTTTTCCAAACGGAAGATGGCTTTAATTGTCCTTGGTGATAGGTAATTTCTTGATAGTTGGACGTTGGGAAGGTTACAAAGTCGGCCAACATACCTGCCTGAAGACTTCCCCGGTCTTGCAAATTCAAGGCGGCCGCGGCCCTAAATGTGATTCCGCCCAATACCTCGGCATTGGAGAGTTTTTCAAAAGTTCCCAAGATACTGGCCTGGGTCAGTAGGTCTCCCATGGGCGCGGAACCTGGATTGTGGTCGCTGGCAATGGCCAAGGCCCCACCGGCATCCAAGATTTTACGGGCTGGAGTGAAATCACAGCCTAAGCCCAAAGAAGCGCCTGGCAAAGCTGTTGCAATGACGTTGCTTTTGGCAAACAGTTGGATTTCCGTTGCTGTACTTGCCTCTAAATGATCGGCACTAATGGCATTGAATTTTACGGCGACTTCACTACCCCCTGTTGTAAACTGGTCGGCATGGACTGTGATATCAAAATCCAATTCCATGGCCTTCTGAAAATAAGGCTCAATTTCTTCAGGGGTAAATGCGCTATCCTCTACAAAGGCATCTACTCTGTTTGCCAAGTTTTCCGATTTTATGACAGGGAAGAGATGTGAGATGATTTCATCCAAATAGGAACCCTCACCTTGCCAATCCTTGGGTTTGATATGCGCGGCAAGGCAGGTGGGAATCAAATCGACCACTTGGGTTTTGTTGGTATTTTTAATGGCCTGTAGCATTTTTAGTTCTTCTTGGACAGAAAGACCGTATCCACTTTTAACCTCAACAGTAGTGGTTCCGCTTTGCAGATGAACTTTGGCCCTTGTATGGATGCCCTGTTCTAATTCTGCTTGTGTTGCTTTCCGGGTTTGGGTGACAGTATCCCAGATGCCCCCGCCTGCTTTGGCTATTTCCAAATAGGACACCCCTGCATTTCTAAGGGCATAATCCCGGGCCCGTGTTCCACCAAAACAAATATGGGTATGGGCATCCACGAATCCGGGTAAACATACTTGCGTTCCTTCAACCCGATGGATGAGGCTCACTTCGGACTTGAGGTTTTCAAAGATTCCAATTTTGACAATTTTTCCTTCGGAAACCACAATTCCTCCATTTTCAATTAGCGGAAGTCGCGTGTCGGACAACGCTCCTTTTAGCGGTAAACCCGACATGGGGATCAGTTGTGAAAAAGGTCCGATTAAAACAGGTTGATTCATATTAGTATGTTTCAAATTCTTTTTGATGTGGGGTATCCCACTCCAAATTTTTGCTTTTCATGACAGCTTCCACCAAATCAATGATCTCGCCTTTTTGAATGGTCGCTATTCCCATTGCAATATCATCAGCAAAAACCCGATCGTGCTCTGCAAAGGGAACCTTGGTTCTTATGAATTTATGTATTTCATCCAGAACAACCCCGGATTTAAGGGGTTTTCTGTATTCAAAGGCCTGGGCTGCTGTCAACAATTCAATGGAGAGAATCTTTTCAACATTTTCAATGATCTGCAACGCCTTTCTACCGCTAATGGAACCCATACTTACATGGTCTTCCTGTCCCAGAGATGTGGGAATGCTATCGGCACTTGCTGGAAAACACAAACTTTTATTTTCGCTGGCCAAAGCTGCTGAGGTGTATTGCAAAATCATATATCCAGAATTGATTCCGGTGTCTTCCATCAACAACTTGGGCACACCGGGGCTGTTGCCTTCTAGGGCCAAGTAAATTCTACGGTCCGAAATATTTCCCAATTCCGAAGCGGCCAGAGCGGCATAATCAAGAGCCATTGCCAGGGGTTGGCCATGAAAGTTTCCACCGCTGATGGTGAGTTGGTCATCTATGATGACGGGATTGTCGGTAACTGAATTTAATTCCACTTCCAAGAGTTCCTTCAGGTGAAGCCATGCATTTCTGGAAGCTCCGTGCACCTGGGGCATACACCGCAAAGAGTAGGGGTCCTGCACCCGTTCGCAATCAATATGATCCTCCAAGATTTCGGAACCTTGAAGTAGGGTGCGAATTCTACCGGCAACGTGCTGGTTGCCCTTGAAAGGGCGAACCTCGTGTAGCTTTTCATGAAACGGCCTCATGGACCCTTGGAGACCTTCTAACATCATGGCACCAATAATATCGGCATGGCGCAGGGCATATTGTAACTTTTGGACCACCAGAACCGCATGGGCGGCAA
The DNA here is from genome assembly GCA_039196145.1 of Bacteroidota bacterium. Lineage (GTDB taxonomy): Bacteria > Bacteroidota > Bacteroidia > Flavobacteriales > Flavobacteriaceae > Flagellimonas. Next base: position 6,745 of record JBCCUY010000020.1, on the reverse strand, counting down.
TAAACTGGGTGCCATTGATCAGGGCTAACCCCTCTTTTGGACCCAGTTCCAAGGGCTGTAGCCCTGTTTTATTGAACAATTCCTCTGTAGTTTGGGTCTCTCCGTGATAGGTAACCTTTCCCAATCCAATCAATGGTAGAAACAGGTGGGAAAGTGGCGCTAGGTCACCGGAGGCCCCTACTGAACCTTGGGATGGCACGACCGGAATGGCGTCATTTTCCAAATGCCAGAACATCCGTTGTAGGGTGGTTTCCGCGATTCCGGAATATCCTTTGGACAGCGCATGGATTTTTAAAATCAACATCAACTTGGCCAGTTTTTGGGATATAGGTTCGCCCACGCCCACACTATGGCTTTGCAAGATGTTGGATTGCAAGATTTTGGTGTCCTCCTTGGATATCTTGGTATTGCACAAGGGTCCAAATCCGGTGTTGATACCATAGACCGTATCACCCTTGGCCACAATATTTTCTACACGTTGACTACTTGTCCTCACTTTTTGAAGACAATTTTCAGAGAAAACTCCCTTAATGGCCCCTTCAGCAATACCCAAGGCGATGCCGGCCGTTAAATGTTGTTCTCCAAAATGAAATGTTTCGGGGAGTTGCATAGCTAATATTTTGAAAAGATAAAGGTACCATAGCATTTTAATAATTACCAATACTTATTTTTGTATGAATCAATAACTATGGATTATCAAATTGAGTTGCGACATTTTGTGTATTTCCTTGCGGTTGCAGAGGAACTGCATTTTAGAAAGGCGGCAGAGAAGCTGTTCATTTCCCAACCTGGATTGAGTACCCAAATCAAACAGATGGAGGAGCTTTTGGGAACACAGCTTTTTGTTAGGGATAAAAAAAAGGTGCGATTGACCTCGGCGGGTGAGTTTCTAAAAAACGAGGTAAAGTTTATTCTTAACCACTTGGAACAAACTAAGAAGCAGCTTAAACTTATAGATCAGGGTCGGATGGGGGAGGTTAGGATTGGCTTTTTGGGTTCCGCCATGCAAAATGTGGTGCCAAATTTATTGTTGGACCTAAAACAAGAATTTCCGTTGATACACACTAGCCTGGAAGAATTGTCCAATCGTGCCCAAATCCGTGACATTTTGCACGATCAATTGGATCTTGGCTTTGTACGACTTTCACGTGTGCCAAAGGGATTAAAATTAAGACCGGTATACGAGGATACATTTTCCTTGGTCCTGCCAGAGGACCATCCTTTGGATGCCCATGCCTTTAAAAATATCAGGCAGGTTTCGGAGGACGATTTTATTCTATTTTCCCAGGATTACAGTCCGTTGTATTACGATACGGTAATCAGTATTTGCGAAGACGGTGGATTTAGTCCAAAGGTCTCGCACAAATCGGTACATGCCCAGACCATCTTTAAATTGGTGGAAAACAAATTAGGGATTGCCATTGTCCCCACTGCCCTACAGGACGGATTTCAAATGAAGGTGAAGTTTATTGAACTGAAACGTATCAAACAACGGGCAGTACTCTCCATGGTCTGGAAGGAGGATAACAGGAACCCGGCACTCAAAAATTGTATGGATTTGTTGTTGAAACCTTAGATAAAATAAGCTTGAAGCGTATCTTTATGATTCTAAATTGCTATTGATGATTTTTGACCTGATTCAGAACCGGAGAAGTGTATTCCCAGCACAGTACAACGACAAGCCCATCTCAAAAGAGACTATTGAAAAATTGTTGGAAGCAGCCAATTGGGCGCCTAATCATAAAAAAACCGAACCTTGGCGATTTAAGGTAATGCTTGGGGATAAAAAACGAGAGTTGGGGCAATTTTTATCCCGTAAATACCAAGAAATAGACCCTAAACCCAAACAGATAAAGATTAAGAAATTACAGGACAATCCGGCCAGGTCCGGCGTGGTCATCGCCATTTGTATGCAAAGAGATCCCGCAGAAAGTCTTCCCGAATGGGAGGAATTGGCGGCAACGGCCATGGCCATTCAAAATATGTGGTTGGGATGCACCGAACTGGGCATTGGTTGCTATTGGAGCTCGCCCGGATTGATCAAATATATGCACGAGTTTTTGGACCTGAACGAAGGCGAAAAGTGCTTGGGTTTCTTTTATATGGGGTATTACGATGGGGAACTTCCAACAGCTGAACGCCGACCGATGGAAGAGAAGGTGCAGTGGTTAGAATAATGCCTCGATACTTTTTCCATTGATGAAAAGTATCCAAAAAATCTAGACTGATTTTTTATTTCTTGAAATCTTTTCAAGTTTTCGAGCACCCGTCGTCCATGCATTTTTGCGCAGCAAAAGCCTTTTTGGACGACTTTCCATAACCCAAACGAAAACTTGACGGATTTGCTACGAACTAAAAAATAGGTCGATTAAGACTGGTGAAGTCAAAATGGATTTAGTTCCCCTGCATTTTGCCAAACCACCCAAAGAAAAAAGAAAAAGAAACCAACGGTCACTACAAATTTTAGAAAAGTACCGGTCAAAAAACCAATAAAAGATCCAAAGGCGGCCTTCATGGCGGTTTTTTGATCGGCCTTATTCAGCAGTTCTCCCACCAAGGCACCCACAAAAGGCCAGATAATAATACCAAAGGGCCCCAAAATAGGCACAAAAATGGCAACTAACAGACCAATGATACTACCCCACATGCCGGCCTTGCTTCCCCCAAATTTCTTGGTTCCCGCAGCGGGAATAACATAGTCGAGTACTGTAATACCAAGTGCCAGGACCAAGGTGCCCCCAAGAATCCACCAGTTATCGGGCACCGCTTTGGTGAGATACAACAACAAAAGTCCGACCCAGCTTACGGGCGGACCCGGAAGTACTGGAAGAAAACTGCCCAGGATTCCCACGAGCATCAAAATAAAACCTAAAATTAGCAGAGCTATATCCATAGGGTCTTTTGGTTATGAGACAAATATAGGGGCTAAATGTTACAGCTAAAATGATAAAAACCACAACTTTTAAACTATAAAATTAGTTTAAACTAAAAAATTAGTTATATTTGAATATTATTGAACTAAATACTTAGTTAAAAAATGAAACAACTCACAAAAGCTGAGGAGGAGGTCATGCAATTGTTGTGGCAACTGGAAAGAGCAAACGTAGCAGCCCTCCTTCAGGAATTACCCGAACCGAAACCAGCCTACAATACCGTTTCCACCATTATAAGAATCTTGGAGGATAAGGGATTTGTTGATCATGAGAAAGTGGGCAAAGGACATGTGTATTTTCCTTTGGTACGAAAAGAAGAATATAGTAATCAATCCATATCCAAATTGGTAGATGGCTATTTTCAGGGGTCTTTTAAAAGTATGGTTTCCTTTTTTATGAAAAAGAACGATATCAGCCTAAATGAATTGGAAGAAATCATGCAAAAAATCAAAAAAGAACAAAAATGATTACCTATATCTTGGAAGTGGTGGCCATTCAAATGGTCTTCTTATTGGTCTACGACCTACTCCTGAAAAGAGAGACTTTTTTCCAATGGAATAGAGCTTATTTATTGATTACGTTTACACTCTCCCTAGTTCTTTCCCAAGTGAAAATCGAAATGTTCAATACGGGTATTCCCGAAGATTTGATTACCTATCAAGCCTTCTTTGTTCAACTGGATGAGATTGTGCTGCGATCAAATCATTCAGGAGACAGCTTTTGGGAAACCTTTAATTCGAATTATTTGGGACTTGTCATGGGAATGATGATTATGTCGTTATGGTTGGTTTTCAAATTAGCTCGTCTATATCGACTCAAAAAGAATGGCATCGTGACCATAGAAAAATCCTTTGTTAAGGTAATTGTTCCTAGGACCGAGCATGCGTTTTCCTTCTTTAAAAATGTATTTCTAGGAGATTCTATTCCAGAATCAAAGCGGGATGATATCATTTCCCACGAAATGGTCCATGTAGACCAATGGCATTCCCTGGATCTTATGTTTTTTGAGCTGATGCGAATCGTGTTTTGGTTTAACCCCTTGGTCTATTGTTATCAGAACCGGATTGCGGAGCTCCACGAATTTATTGCCGATGCCCAGGTGTCCAAAACGGATAAGAAAAGACAGTATGAACTATTACTTTCAGAGGTTTTTCAAAGTCAGAATTTTAGTCTTGTAAATCAATTTTTCAAAAAATCATTAATCAAAAAACGAATAGTCATGTTAACAAAACAAAAATCAAGATCAGTGTATCAATTAAAGTACGTTCTTCTTTTACCTCTTTTGGTGCTCATGTTATGCTATACTTCCTGTGAAGAAGAGAACAAAAACCAACTAGTTACGGATGAAGGTGGAACTTTGGCGGGAATCACTGCCGTTGGATACTCCTATGATGAAGAGTTGAACATCCTGCTTGCGGAAATCAAAGATTTGAACCAAATATCAGAAGAAGAAGAAAAGATACAAGAGGAACTTTTGGCGAAAATCTCGGAATCGAAAGTATCTGGAAAGGTGAAAATGGTGGATAAAATGGACAACTCATTGGAGATTGTCATGAAGGAGGGAAAGATATCCCGTGTGAATGTCAATAAACCCCCAGGAAGCCATCTTAGTTTGCAGGAAAATGACCAGGTTCCATTCGGTAAGATAGATGAAGCTCCAATTTTTCCGGGCTGCGAGAGCGTCGAGGACAAGAAAGCATGTTTTATGGAAAACATCCGCGATCATATCAGTACAAATTTCATTTACCCCAAGGAGGCTGAGGAACAAGGTATTGAGGGTCGTGTAAATCTTCTTTTTATGATCAATGGGGAAGGTCGTGTGGTAGAATTGACAAAGAAAGGATCACACATACTTTTGGAAAATGAAGCGGAACGGATAATTAAACTTTTACCCAGAATGCAACCCGGTAGGCATAATGGCAAGGTTGTGGATATGCCATTTAGCATCCCAATTACCTTCAAACTTTAGCTTTAACCAAATAGTTTCAAAGTAAAGGCCCAAAATCAAATTTGGGCCTTTTGTATTTTTAAATGTCAGGCCAAAAAATCGTAATTTCAGCAAAATTCTTGGGGCTGTATGCGGAAATTTTTGACAGTATTCTTTTTGGCTTTGCTCGCCTCCTGCGAACTTTTTATGTCCAAAGAGGACAAGACCAAGCAATTGGTCAATGAAGAACTGTTGGCGATTGATTGGAACGATGTAGATCAGTACCCGCTTTTTGAAGCCTGTGATGAGACCGTTAGCAAGGAAATCCAAAGAGATTGTTTTCAGACCGAAATACTGAAAATTGCATCCAAGGCTTTGGACAGTCTTCGATTTGAGGTGCAACAAGATTTGGAGGATACCATATTTATTGACCTGGTTGTGGACGAGCATGGCTTTATTTCCATTGTGGATATTGAGGAAAAGCAGAATGTGCTGAACGAGATTGGGGATTTCAATACCCAAATATCCAACACCTTAAAAGATTTAACGGTTGCTCCTGCCTTGAAACGGGGAATACCGGTTAGCCTGCGTTTTAGAATCCCTATCGTTTTAAATACCCAGTAAGGACTTGGCTTCAGAAAAAATCATCTTAGGAATAGACCCAGGTACCACGGTGATGGGATTTGGAATCATCAAAGTAGTGAACAAGCGCATGCATTTTATACAGATGAACGAATTACTGCTACGCAAATATGATGACCCCTATACCAAACTAAAACTCATTTTTGAACGCACTTTGGAGCTCATAGACACCTACTACCCGGATGAAATTGCCATTGAGGCCCCTTTTTATGGGAAAAATGTGCAATCCATGCTGAAACTGGGTAGGGCGCAAGGGGTGGCCATGGCGGCGGGGTTATCGCGTCAAATTCCCATTACGGAATACATGCCAAAGAAAATCAAGATGGCCATAACAGGTAATGGAAATGCGAGCAAGGAGCAAGTGGCCAAAATGCTTCAAGGTTTGCTCAACCTTAAGACCCTTCCAAAAAACTTGGACAGCACGGATGGACTAGCTGCCGCCGTTTGTCATTTTTATAATGAAGGTCGTGTGGAGGTGGGAAAGAGCTACACTGGATGGGAGGCTTTTGTGAAGCAGAACCCCAAAAAAATTAATAATTAAAAATTCATAATTATTAATTGTAATGTCAGGAATATATATCCACATCCCCTTTTGTAAACAAGCTTGCCATTACTGCGATTTCCACTTTTCAACCCAACTGAAAAAGAAAGTCCCTATGTTGGGAGCATTAAAAAAAGAATTGGAGCTCCGCAAAAACGAATTGGAAGGGGAACAGGTAGATACCATCTATTTTGGTGGAGGTACTCCATCTGTCTTGGAAACCGATGAAATTAACGCGCTGATTGAAACCATCTATGATAACTATCAGTGTGCTGAGCAGCCAGAAATTACCCTTGAGGCCAATCCCGATGATTTATCCAAAAATCAACTTCAGCAGCTTGGACAAAGTCCAATTAACAGATTAAGTATTGGAATTCAATCCTTTTTCGAGGAGGATTTAAGATTAATGAATAGGGCGCATGACGCAGCGGAAGCCCGAAGTTGTATCGAAGAGGCCAAATCCCATTTTGACAATGTTTCCATCGACCTTATTTATGGAATTCCCGGGATGGACGACGGACGTTGGCTGGAAAATATACGGACGGCCCTTTCCTATGACGTTCCACATATTTCCAGTTATGCACTCACCGTTGAACCCAAGACCGCGCTAAAAAAATTTATAGACAAAGGTATTGTGGATGATGTGGACGATGAACAGGCGCAACGACAGTTCCATATGCTGTTAGAGCAACTGGAAAACAG
>JBCCUY010000019.1:0-20959 GCA_039196145.1 Bacteroidota bacterium | reverse complement strand
TTTTGAAGCTCAGGAAAGAAGTGTCCCCAGCATTTTGGCCATGCTCTTTTCGCCCATAAGTGTTCTTTTTACCACCCCGTTTATACAACCATTTAGCCTTGGGAGAATCATTTTTACGTATCTAATTCCCATTGTGCCCCTGTTTGTTTTATGGGACGGTGTTGTTTCATCCCTCAGAACCTATTCCGTGAAGGAAATGCAAGATCTTGTTGCCAATCTAGATAAATCTGAGTCATACGATTGGGAAATTCAAAGAATAAAGTCGGGTCCCGGCGTGATTTTGTATCTTTTAGGAATTCCCAAATAAGGGAATCCATCTTAATAGATAATCACCAACATCACACCCAATGAAAAAAGCACTATTCATTTTAAGCTTCCTGTTGGTCCAACTAGGCCATTCAAAACTTTGGACCCCCTCTATTATTTCCGACAATATGGTTTTGCAACAGCAATCCACAGCAACTTTTTGGGGTTGGACAACAGCCACCAACGAAACGCTTACCCTTAGATTTTCTTGGAATAATTCGGAGTTGACCACCAAAGCCCATCAGGGTGTTTGGCGCATTGAGTTCCCGACCCCTGAAGCTGGAGGACCTCATACCATAAGCATTATAGGACATGAAGAATTGGTTTTTTCAAATGTGATGATTGGGGAAGTATGGATAGCCTCAGGGCAATCCAATATGCAGTGGACTCCAAATATGGGGCTCGATAATGCAAAGGAGGAAATCAAAAATGCAATTTATCCCAATATTCGCTTTTTCAACGTGCCACAAAGAAAATCTGATGCACCGCAGGAAGATACCCCTGGAAACTGGGTGAGCTGTTCCCCTAAAACTATGCAGAACTTTAGTTCTGTGGCCTATTTCTTTGGGAAAAAACTACATAAGGACCTGGATGTTCCGGTGGGATTGATTAGTTCCAATTGGGGTGGTACTCCGGTAGAGGTTTGGATTCCAGAGGAATTGATTACGGAAAATGATGAATTAAAGGCCGCGGCCGGTCAACTTTCCGAATTTGAATGGTGGCCAGAAAAACCTGGGGCCACTTACAATGCAATGATTCATCCATTGACCCAGTTCCAAATTGCTGGGGCCATCTGGTACCAAGGTGAGTCGAACCGGGCCAACGCAAATTCGTATTATACATCCTTCCCGTTGCTTATTGAATCATGGCGAGAAGCCTGGAAAAAGGATTTTCCATTTTACTTTGCGCAAATAGCACCTTTCAACTACGACAAAGAAAAAAACGATATCAGGGCCGCTGTGGTCCGTGATGCCCAATTATATACGTTGCGGAATATTGCTAAAATCGGTATGGCTGTTACCAGTGATATTGGAAACCTCGATGATATTCATCCTACAAACAAACAGGAGGTAGGGCGGAGGTTGGCTTTGTGGGCCTTAGCAAAAACGTATGGCGCAAAACAACCGCACAGTGGTCCGGTATTTAAAAACATGGAGCTGCGGAAAAACAAGGCTGTTTTGCACTTTGACTTTGCGGATGAAGGCTTGATCATGAAGGGAAAGACCTTAAAAGAATTCTATGTGGCAGGGGAGGATAGGATTTTTCATGAAGCGAAGGCTAGAATAAAAGGTAGTGTTGTGGAGGTATCGTCCAAAAAAGTCAAAAATCCTGTTGCAGTCCGATTTGCATTTTATGACAAGGCATTGCCCAATTTATTCAACCGAGAGGGCTTACCTGCTTCGGCTTTTAGAACCGATGATTGGGAAATTAACTTGGATTGATTTCAAATCTACCGATGATAATAATCTTTTGAATCACAAAAATTAAAGATGATTAGACAAGCAGTTTGCCTTTTCTCCGTATTAATGTTGTTGGGATTCAACTACGTAATCGGACAAATCACCCATCCAGAGGCAAGCCCCTTTTCCATTGTTGAACAGGATATAGGTCTTTCCAAAATCAAAGTGGAATATTCACGCCCAGCGACAAGAGGTAGGATTATTTTTGGTGATTTGGTTCCGTATGGCAGAATATGGCGTGTGGGAGCCAACGCGTCCACTAAGATATCTGTGGACACGGATATGATGGTGTTAGGCAATTCCCTGCCAAAAGGCACCTATGCCCTCTATGCTTTTCCCCAGGCTGAAGTTTGGGAAATTGTATTTCATAGCAACACCTCACACTGGGGAGACGGAAGAAACAACTATAAACCGGAAGAGGACCTATTTCGAATCCCTATTAAACCTCTGACCATCACCCAGTATCAAGAGAACTTTTTAATTTCTTTTGATTCCATTACCCACAATACTGCCCAAATGAATTTATCCTGGGCGAAGACAAAGGTTTCCATTCCCTTTAGGGTTGATACCCATGCCCAAATGCTATTGGAAATCGCTAAACAAATTGCCGATAACCCCACTGCCAAGACCTACTATGAGTCGGCACGTTACCTGCAGGAACAGGGAAAGGATTTCAGACTTGCATTGACCTATTTGAACAAGGCGCTGGAGTTAGGTGGCGATACATATTATTTTCATAGGGTAAAATCCCTAGTGGAAGCTCAGTTGGGAGATTATGGGTCGGCCATAGCTTCTGCTCGTAAGTCGCTAAAAATTGCTGCAAATCTAGAGAAAGATGAGTTTGTTCGGATGAATCAAAAGAACATTTCCAAATGGGAAAAACTACTGGAACAAAATTGAAAATGATACGAATTGCCTTGGGAATGATGACATTGTGTTTTGTGTTGCAATCCTGCCAATTCATCAAAAAGAAAGAGGTTGATACTGAAGATGAAAGTATTTCCACAGCGGTAGATACGGAAAAAGAAATAGCGGAAACAACCAAGGAACCCCTTTGGACTCCGTATGACGAAACCGCAGAAATTCAGGTGAATGCCAATCATGAAAATGAGCGAATGCGATTCAAATTCATTCAATCCAAAATTTTGGACAAGAATGAGGTTTTTGCTCCGCTTCATGCCGAGGTGTCCAGGTTTCCAAGGGAAAAATACGAAATGATAAGACCGTTGGTGTTGGAACAGGACATACCAACCATTCAAAACGCGATTATGGAGGGTAAATTCGACTATAAAGATTTGGTGCTTTTTTACCTGTATCGGATTTACGAATACGAACTCTCCAGAGAAACCACGTTGAACACCATAATTGCTTTGAATCCCAATGTTTTGAAAGAGGCTGAAGCGTTGGATGCCAATGCTAACGGCCATCATCCCATTTATGGTATGCCCATTTTGTTGAAAGACAATATTGGTACTTCGCAAATGAATACCACCGCTGGTGCCATCGCCTTGAAGAACAATAAAACGGAAAATGCTTTTATTGTTGACCGCTTAAGGGAAAATGGAGCACTAATTCTAGGCAAAGTGAACTTGAGCGAATGGGCCAATTTTATTTGCGAATGCCCCAATGGTCAAAGCGCGGTGGGAGGGCAAACCTTAAACCCATATGGCAGACGTGTTTTTGATACGGGCGGGTCCAGTGCGGGAAGTGGAACTTCGGTGGCCGCCAATTATGCGGTGGCTGCGGTGGGTACAGAAACTTCTGGATCAATCTTGTCACCGTCCGGACAGAATTCTGTAGTGGGCATGAAACCCACAATTGGGTTGCTAAGCCGTACTGGAATAGTGCCCATTTCCAGCACTTTGGATACTCCTGGGCCTATGACAAAAAGTGTTATTGACAACGGTATGCTAATGGATGCCATGCGAGGGTTTGACATTGAGGATGAAAAATCGGTGAGGGCAGATTGGGATGAAAATTGGTATGCTGAAGAAGTGAGCTTAAAAGGCAAAAGATTTGGGGCCTTTAGGAATTATATGAAAAGTGATTCTGTTTATCGTGCAACTATGGGGCAATTGAAGGCGGCCGGCGCAACAATTGTTGAATTTGAACCTCCTGAAGTCAATTTTGATGGTTTCCTTTCCATTCTCAATATCGATATGAAAAATGACTTGCCATCATATATTGGTGCGCATGTAAAGGATACCAATAGAGTTGCTGTGCGAAGTGTACAAGACGTTGTGGAGTTTAATAAAAAAGACAGTCTGACCAGAATTCCTTATGGCCAAGCTCGTTTGGATGGGATTTTGGCGGACACCACATCCGCAGAAGGACTTAAAGCCATCAAACAAAGGACAAGAAGGGCAGGACGCACCTATTTTAATACTCCTCTGAACAATTATGGTTTGGATGCCATTCTATCTATAAACAACCATGACGCTGGTGCAGCGGCCGCCGCTGAATATCCCGCCCTTACTGTTCCCATGGGATATAAAGTTTCTGGAGAACCCATAAATTTGACCTTTATTGGAAAACAATTTCAAGAGGGAAAACTATATGCCCTCGGGGCTGCTTTTGAATCCCTCATCCAAGCACGTAAAATTCCAAAAGCATATATGGATTGATTCCATGGCTGCCCGGATTTATTGAACAAGTATTCTGTTGGGAAGCAATTCTTTTCAAAATGATGTCACGTTTTTTGGTTTAGGTTTGTCATTAAGTCATGGAAGATTATCAAAATAAATTATTTCCCTATGCCTATAACATTTTAGGCTCGGCGGATGATGCCAAGGACGCCATACAGGAAATCTTGATCAAATACCAGGACGTAAAAAACCAAGCTGTCCAAAATGAAATGGGATATCTTGTACGATCCGTAATCAACGAGTCCATCAATCTTAAAAAGAAACGGCAATTGGGTTTGTCCGATGCCTTATGGCTTCCAGAACCCATTGCTACAGATACCACCGATGAACGGATTGATAGCTCAGCGATCATATCCTATTCCATGATGGTGCTTTTGGAAAAGCTTTCGCCCAAGGAAAGGGCTGTTTTTATTCTTAAAGAAGCATTTGGGTATTCCCACAAGGAAATTGGTTTGGTGTTGGAAATGACCCTTGAAAATTCAAGGAAGCTGTTGAGCAGGGGACGAAGTAGGTTGCGTTCCCTAAAAAGAGCAGTATCCATAGATCATACCAAGGTTCCCAAGGCCTATTTGGAGCGGTATGTGGATAGCATTCGAACTAGGGATATCAAAAACTTGGAGCAAATGTTGTCCGAAGACATTATGGTTTCAGCCGATGGTGGCGACGAAATCCAGGTGGTTCGGGAACTGACCCATGGTCTTAAAGCCGCCGTTAAGCTCCTTCTTTATGTTTTTAAGACCTATCAGCAAAATAACAAGATTGTTGTTACTGAGGTTAACCATCAACCTGCTTTGCTCTACTATCAAGATGAGGTGTTGGTCAATTGCCAGATATTTCAGATTGAGGATGGAAAGATTGTCCAAATCCATGCCCAACTGGCACCGAATAAATTAAAGGCACTCAAATCGGCCGTTAATCCATAAATCCAAAAAAATTACATGACTAGAGAACGAATTAGCTCAGGTTCAACCTTTGAGCAACAGATTGCCTATTCCCGCGCCATAGTGGATGGACGTTGGGTCTTTGTTTCCGGTACCACAGGTTTTGATTACACCAACATGACCATCTCAGAGGATTTGACAGAACAAACCAGGCAATGCCTTAAAAATATTGAAGAGGCCTTGGTGAAAGCTGAATCCAATTTGCAAGATGTGGTACGCGTGCTGTACATTCTTCCCAATGCGCAGGAATTTGAAAGGTGTTGGCCCGTACTACGTGAATTTTTTGGAACCGTTTGTCCAGCAGCTACCATGATTTCGGCTGGACTATCAGATCCTCGAATGAAAATTGAAATCCAAGTAACTGCATTAAAGAAAAAATAAGAAATACTATGGGAACAGTGTCACGTTTTCCGTTCGGATTTTGTCCTATTCATATAAAGCAAAATACTATGAAGACATTGTTGCGAATTGACTGTAGCGCCAGAAAGCTAGGTTCTCATTCCAGGGAATTGGCAGATTATTTTGAAGCAAGATGGAAACAATCCAACCCGGATGGCCGTGTTATCCGCAGGGATTTAACGCTGGAACAGTTACCCCATATCCAAAACAATACTATTGAGGGCTTCCATGTTTCTCCGGACACGGCAAATGTTCATCAGAAAAATGCAGTAGCGCTTTCTGATCGGCTAATTAGCGAACTTAAAAAGGCTGATGAGGTGGTGGTAAGCAGCCCACTTTACAACCTCAATGTGCCTTCTAACCTCAAAGCCTATATGGATCAGGTGGTGCGTGCAGGGCATACCTTTGGTATGGATGAACAAGGGTACCATGGATTACTCCGAAACAAAAAAGTGTTTTTGATTACTTCTAAAGGAGGGGTCTACAAAAACACCCCGCTGGAGAAATTGGATTTCCAAGAACCTTACCTCAAGGCCATCTTTGCGCATATGGGGATAACGGATGTTCAAACCTTCTCCCTGGAAGGAACGGCACACCAAAATTTGGTGGATAAGAACAAGAAGACTCTTCAACTCACAATTGATTCAACCCTTAACATGACAACAAATGAATGATATGGCTAAAACTAAAACCGATTACTTTAACGATGTTCTTGAAAACAGGGCTACCGTAATATTACCAGACGAAGGAGAACAGCTGTTGCTCAAGGATATTGAGTTTACCTTTAAAGTGACCAGTAAAATGTCCAACGACCAATTGGGGTTGTATAAAATTGTATTGGCTCCGAGGGCAATAGGAGCCAAACCTCATTACCATCGTTTTATGGATGAAACTTTTATTGTGGACAAAGGTGTGTTGACAATTCAGGTGGGGGACAAAGAATTCAAAGCACAAAAGGGTACTGTGGTATATGTACCAAGATTTACACCACATGGATTTCAAAATGATACTCGTGAACCGGTGGAAATAACCTTGCTCTTTAATCCGTCTCAAAAAAGAGAGGGTTTTTTTAGAGGACTTCAGGAAACACTTATGGAAGAACCCATTGATCCAAAAAAGTACTTAAAGCTCTATAATAAATATGATAGTTTCCCGGTGGATACTTCCAATATGATTCCAAAAAGGGAACCTTAATTTTTGTTTAGTTAGCCAAGAAAGGGCCCTGAAGTATTTCGGGGCTTTTTTATTGTATTTTTGCACACCATTTTACACAAGCATGCGCACAAAATCGCTTAAGAAGAACAAAATCAATGTAGTGACGCTGGGATGTAGCAAAAATGTCTACGATTCTGAGGTACTCATGGGACAATTACGGGCCAACAATAAAGAGGTGGTACATGAGGAGGAAGGCAATGTGGTTGTCATTAATACCTGTGGGTTTATTGCAAATGCCAAGGAAGAGAGCGTAAACACCATTTTGGAGTATGTGCAACGCAAGGAATCGGGTGAGGTGGACAAGGTCTTTGTTACCGGTTGCCTTAGTGAACGGTACAAACCGGACTTAGAAGCTGAAATCCCAAATGTGGATGAATATTTTGGTACCAGTGATCTCCCCAATCTTTTGAAAGCTCTTGGAGCTGACTATAAACATGAGCTTATAGGGGAGCGACTGACTACCACACCCAAGAATTACGCCTATTTAAAAATTGCTGAAGGTTGTGACCGACCTTGCTCTTTCTGTGCCATTCCGTTGATGCGGGGCAAACATAAGAGCAAACCTATAGAGGAACTGATAGAAGAGGCGGAAAAATTGGCTGCAAAAGGGGTGAAGGAACTCATTTTGATTGCCCAAGACCTTACCTATTATGGTTTGGACCTATACAAAAAAAGGAACCTTGCTGAATTACTTCAAGCCCTGGTCAAAGTTGAGGGTGTGGAATGGATAAGATTGCACTATGCCTTTCCAACCGGATTTCCAATGGATGTGTTGGAGGTAATGCGGGAGGAGCCGAAAATTTGCAATTACATTGATATTCCCCTTCAGCATATCGCAGACCCCATTTTAAAAAGCATGCGCCGCGGAACAACCAAGGCCAAGACCACCAAATTATTGGAAGAGTTCAGAGTCGCTGTTCCCAAAATGGCCATTCGTACCACTTTGATAGTGGGCTATCCTGGGGAGACCGAGGAAGACTTTCAAACCTTAAAAGCTTGGGTGGCCCAAATGCGTTTTGAGCGGTTGGGGTGTTTCACCTATAGTCATGAGGAGAATACCTATGCATACACTCTTGAGGACGATGTGCCCGAAGAAATCAAGCAGGAACGGGCCAATGAGATCATGGAAGTGCAGTCACAAATTTCTTGGGAACTCAACCAAGAAAAAGTGGGCAAGGTGTTCAGATGCATCATCGACAGGAAGGAAGGAAACCATTTTGTGGGACGGACCGAGTTCGATTCCCCTGATGTTGATAATGAGGTATTGATAGACGCCACCAAACATTATGTGAAAATCGGGGACTTTGCCCAAATTGAAATTACGGAGGCCTCTGACTTCGATTTGTACGGAATTCCTGCAACCGTTTCTTAGCATCACGAGCTTGACAAATGTCATTGCTGTTTTGGTAGATTCATTGTAGCTTTGGTTTGTTTGTTGCAAATCAAAAAGATAGCACTATGGAACACGATTCTAAAGCTCATAAGGTCAAGGTTTGGATCACTGTATTGAGAATACTTGTAGGGTGGCATTTCTTGTACGAAGGGATTGTAAAGTTGTACAATCCAGATTGGACATCATTTGGGTATCTGGCTTCCTCCCAAGGCCCGCTAAAACCATTTTTTTCAATGCTGACGCATCCATCCATAATTACCTGGGTAGATGCCTTGAATATGACAGCTTTACTGGTTGTTGGCATTACACTTATTCTTGGAATTTTTGAAAAGAAAGGCGCCCTGGTAGGTATTGGTCTTTTAAGCCTCTACTACCTCGCTCATCCTTCTTTACCTGGCCTTCACCAACTCAATGTAGAAGGAAATTACTGGTTGGTGAACAAAAACCTCATTGAATTAGTGGTCTGTATTTTACTGTACCACTATCCTACAGGCTATTATTTTGGCCTTGGCTATTTTAGAAAAGAACGATTAACCAAAATTGAAAAATCATGAAGTGGACTAGAAGAGACTTATTGAAAGGCTTAGGTGGACTTCCAATTTTAGGAGCTGTTTGGTGGGCTGGGGCCGCAAGCGTGGCCTATGGGAGAAAGAAACGATCAGAGATTTTGGAACAATTGAACATAAGGCCCTCCTTGCCACCGACCGTTCCAGAAATCACGGGTAAACCGGTTAGGGTAGGCATCATCGGTTTTGGAATACGGGGCGAACAGTTATGCCGTTCTTTGGGGTTTGCGACGAAGGAGTGGATGGAGGAGATGCGATTGGCAGCTGAAGAGGACCCGGCAAACAAAGCCCTTGAGGATTTTTTGAATCAGGAGAAGTTGAACCTAAAGCTGGTGGGCGTCTGTGATATATTTGATTATCGTGCTGAGAAGGCCTTGAAATCATTTGCCAGTCCGGATAATGACATCAAAAGATATCGGACACATCAAGAAATGATCCGGAGTGGGGTAGTGGATGCCGTGGTCATCGCCACTCCAGACCATTGGCACGCGCCCATGGCCATTGAGGCGTTGAACAATAACGTTCATGTTTATGTGGAAAAACCAATGACCCATACTGTAGAGGAAACCTATAGATTGAGGGACGCCGCCAAGGCTTCTAAGGCCGTTTTGGCCGTAGGCCACCAACACCGGCAGACTTTGAGTTTCAGTACGGCAAGGGACATCGTTGATAAGGGTACCCTGGGCCATGTATCGCTTATACAGACCAATACCAACCGAAATGATGACAATGGAGCTTGGAACTATAATATCCATGAGCAGGCCAGCCCCGAGACCATAGATTGGGAACAATTTTTGGGGACTGCGCCCAAAGTGCCCTTTAACAAGAACCACTTTTTTAGATGGCGTAAATGGTGGGCTTATGGTTCCGGTCTATCTGGTGATTTGCTCACGCATGATTACGACCGTTTGAATTGCGTGCTCAATATGGGAATTCCTGAAGCTGTTTCAGCATCAGGGGGTATTTATACCCATAACGATGGTCGTAATGTTCCCGATGTATTACAGGTGAACATGGAGTTCCCGAATTTTTCTACGGGAAGCAGTCAAGCTGAAGGCAAGGAAAAAGGGATGACATTTTGTTACAGTGCCTCTCTTGGAAATGCATTCGGTCGCCCAACAATTTTAATGGGACATGATGCTACCATGGAATTGGGAAATCGATTGACAGTATGGCCAGATGGCGCCTCTACCCGTTATGCTGAAATGCTTGAGGAAGGCAAGATGAGGCCTAATGTGCCTATCTATCAGTATAATCCCGCAGCCAACGTGCCAGATGCGATTTCATCCGCCACCTCCCAATATTTTGCAGATAAGGGATTGATGTGGACCTACATCAATGGGGTTCGGGTCGATTCCACCTTTTTACACATGCGGGAATGGTTGAGCGTTATCAAAAATGGAGGTAAAGTGAGTTGTGGTATCAAGGAAGGTTTTGAAGAGGCCATTGCAGCGCATATGGCAGGTCTTTCCTGGAAATTAGGCCGACGAATTGAATGGGATACCGAAAAAGAAGAGTTGAAACCTATTGAGGGAATCAACTTTGACGAAGTGCTCCTATCCAACGGGGAATGGGAAAGTCCAACCGAAAACCTAGAGGTTTGACCTCAGATTACATATTTACAAATTCAAAACCCGACAATGGAATGTTCCTAAGGTCAAATTCGGTTTCATTAAGCAATATACCGTGCTCCAAATAGGCTTTTAAATTGGCTAGCCAAAAGGTCCATCCATTGCTACAGCCATGATGAATATTTAGTCTGCTTTGTTCATCGGTAGGGATTTGATGTTGTTTTAAAGTAACCAAAACGGCCTTGTCATGGTCCTCTACGGTTACGGATACTTTACTGTCCGTAAAGGAGATTTCCATAAAATCGATGCCATTGGCCATGTGTACTGTGCCTTCTTCCACCCCATCCCAATTGTGCCATTTCCAGGTATAACTATCCCCGGCCTGTATGTTTTCTCCAGGTTTTCGCTGTTCACCATTTGGTGAGGTGTAAACGGCACTCTCCAGAAACCATGAGGTTATGCCTTCTTCGGTGCCCCAGCACCAATACAATTTCTCCTTGCTAGCTTTGATGTAGATTTTTTTGTTGAAACAATCAAATGATAATTGACTCATCGTTTTCGTTTTAGTTCGTAAGCGTAAAGTTCCCTTCCCAATTCTGCTAAAAATGGGATTCCAATTTCATCATATTCATAAATATTATCATTAAAGATACCGTCTTTATTCACCAAAATAGTGGCGGTCACCATAAAATCGATGTCGTTCTTAGTGTCTTGGATATAGGCACAATCCGTTAGCGTTCCATAGGCGTAACCAACCTTATTGTATATTTTGATATGTTCGGGAATCGGGTCTGTACTGTCCCCGAACAGCAAGAATTTCACATAACTATCATAGTAGGTGTGGGAATCGTAGCCTACTTCTTTGGGTAGGGTATGCATGGCGGTCAAGAGAAGATGACGCTGTTCCTCCGTAATCTGAAAACGTTCTTCTTTGGCAAAAACTTCTGGAAAAATAACCCGCTTTAGCAATCCATGCTGCGCTTGTATGGGATAATAATTTTTCAATGAGAAATCGAACGGTTCCCTGTGCAAGGAGTCCTCTGCATAAAACCCCGAACCCTTTTCAACATCTTGGATATCCAGTGGGGAAGGATAGGTGTTGATGATGGATTGGGAAACAGAAGTAGTGGAATCATTCACATAAATAACCAAAGGTTTCGTAGTGGCGTTATCCGCATTTGAAGTGGAAAGCCTGTGTGCTATTCTGACAGGCGCAACACCTTTATTTGTCATTCTTTGGTTCAGGTTATTTTGGCCCAAAAACTCTAAAAGCCGGTTGTTTGCCGCGTTGTCCGAAACCGCAAAAATTTCAGAAATTGCATTTGCGATTGTGGTTTCCACAGAATCCCCCTCAATATAGAACAAGGTCTGTGCGCTTAAAGTATCAATTTCATTTACTTTTTCGAGTGCGGCAACGGCCGCGGGAAACTTTACGGTGCTTGCCGGATAGAAATAGCGATTGGAGTCAACTTGGAAATCAAAATCCGTGAAGACGATACTGTCGTTTTTACGATGGATCTGTGTATATCTTATCTGAACTTCATGGGCCTCAAGGTTATCCATAACCCTTTTTATTTTCGGGTTTTCAGAACTTAGTGCGATTTGCAGCGGATTTTCCTTCTTGGCGGTATCAGAACAAGAAAAAAGGAACACAATTGCGGTCATGAATAAAAGCACAGGTGCTTTACGCATCATCCAGATATATTTCACCTCTATGTGGTTTTAGGATATCCTTTATTTCTTTTAATTCAAACTCGGCAACTACCATGTAGGTAATGCTGTGGGTGTCACTCAAATGGTTGAAGCCAGTAATATCAAATTTGAGCTCTTCAATTACAATGAATTCTTCTAGATGTTTTTGGTAATGCTCTGCAGTTCTGGCTGCGCCAGGTCCTCGAAAATCCCAAATAATCTTAATTTTTCTGTCAAGTACGGGTTCCATAATAGTTACGTATCTAAAACTGAAGTTCCATCTTCGGCGAACGCCTTAAAATCCTGTAAGTACTTCATGGACTGTTTTTTGAAGGCACCTGGCATCAAAAGGCCCATCAATTTCATTCCAAATCCAGAAAATTGGAATTCGCTTTCAGAAACCCATTTGGTCTTCCCGTCTTCCTCTTTAAAGTGGTTTTTTTGGATGTTGTGGACACCTTTGGTGTCATACGTGGTGTGCAGGGAATGGGGTAGGTCTCTTTTAATAATGGTCTCCACCATTTCCAGGTCCCGTTTCCCCATTTTGTACTTAAGGTTCATTTGGCCACCTTC
Organism: Bacteroidota bacterium; assembly: GCA_039196145.1. Lineage (GTDB taxonomy): Bacteria > Bacteroidota > Bacteroidia > Flavobacteriales > Flavobacteriaceae > Flagellimonas. Next base: position 8,198 of record JBCCUY010000019.1, on the reverse strand, counting down.
CTCGCCTGGTTTGCCAGAAAGGTGTTCATATGCCAACAGGCCCCGTTGCCAGTGCCTCATGTTTTCAGGATTGTCCAGTTTTTTAATGAACTCGACCCGTGGAAGATTCACGATAATTTCACAAGTATATTTCATTTTGGATGGTTATTGTACTAATGTAATAAATATATAGTTCCGTAGGCCTACTAAAAATCTGTTAACTCCGGCCCATACTACTTGTGCGGGTTTAAGTTATTGTTATTTTTGCGCAATGCTTTTTCTTAAGAAAAATAAGGTGGTCCCCATCGCCATTGCGGGACTTATGTTGTTAACATCATGCGACTCCCTTTTTAGGGAGAAAGTGGAAAAGGAGCCACTGGCAAGGGTTGGAGAGCAATTTTTGTACAAAGAGGACATTGCACCCTTGATTCGACCCGATATGACCGAACAGGATAGTACTTTGTTCGTAATCAATTACATTAATAATTGGGCCTCTAAACAACTGCTGTTATCTAAGTCCCGTATTAATCTGCCCGAAGAAAAATTGGCCGAATTTGACCGTTTGGTAGCCGATTACAAAGCGGATTTGTATACGAGGGCCTATGTGGAAGCATTGGTATTTAAGGAACAGGATACGGCAATTTCCACCACACAACTACGTCAATACTACGAAAAGGAGAAGGAAAATTTTATACTTAACGAAAAATTGGTCCAACTTAGATTTATTGGAATGCCCACCCAATTTTTGGATAAGGACGAAGTGGTTTCCAGAATGAAGAACTGGGAAGATGCTGATAGAAACTATTTGGATTCCATTGCAATGCAGTTTAAAAAGATTCATTTCAATGATTCTATTTGGGTAAGTACTTCACGCGTGATGGAGGAAATTCCACCTTTGAACCCTTTGAACGAGGAGGACTACTTAAAAAAATCACAATTTTTTGAAATACAGGATTCCTTGGAGGTATATTTGGGTAAGGTGACCGATGTCCTGGAAATTAATGATATAGCTCCCTTTGAATACATAGCACCGGATATTAAGCAGCTGATTTTAAACAGAAGGAGAATGGATTATGTTAGAAAGCTGGAAACCGAAATTATTGATGAAGCGATACAGAAGAACGAATTTGAAGTTTATGGAAAAGATGAGTAAAAACCTATGGATAGTGGCCTTTTTTGCGTTGGCAGGAATTTCCAATGCACAAGAAAACGATGAAGCTTTGGTGACTAAGGATTCCACGGAGGCCGTGACCAAGGTGAAACTGGATGGTATTGCTGCGGTTATTGGGGATTACGTAATTCTGGATTCTGATGTGGAGAAGACGTTGATTGACTTAAAAAGCCAAGGTGCTTCCACTGAAGATATCACTAAATGTAGTCTTTTGGGGAAGTTGATGGAAGATCGGCTTTATGCCCATCAGGCCGTACAGGATAGCTTGCTGGTCTCCGATGATCAGGTCAATGCACAAAGTGACCGGCAAATTCAGCAATTGGTTTCCCAAGTAGGTTCCATGGAGAAGGTATTGAAGTTCTATAAGAAATCCGATGTGGAAAGTTTTAGGGAAGAGCTTTTTGAAATCAACAAACTGAGGATGCTTTCCGAGAAGATGCAGACCAAAATTGTGGAGGAATTGGAGGTAACACCAGAAGAGGTGAGACAGTTCTTTTACAAAATTCCAGAGGATGAACGCCCTGTTTTTGGAGCGGAGTTAGAGATAGCACAAATTGTGAAGCAGCCTACAGCTTCGGAAGAGGAAAAGCAGAAAATCATAGACCGGTTGAATCAAATCAAGCAGGATGTGGAGGACAACGATGCAAGTTTCAACGTAAAGGCCATTCTTTATTCTCAAGACCCAGGGTCAAAATCAAAAGGCGGTTTTTATAGCATGACAAGGGAAACTCCATTCGTAAAAGAATTCAAGGATGTTGCCTTTAGTTTGCAGGAAGGTGAAATTTCCAATCCATTCGAAACCGACTTCGGATATCATATCATCTATATTGAAAAAATCAGGGGACAGGAATTGGACTTGAGACATATTCTTTTGATTCCTGAGATTCCGCAAAGCGCTATAGATGATGCGGTAAAGGAGCTGGATAGTATCCGTCAGCACATTTTGGACGGGAAATACACTTTCGCTGATGCCGCATTGAATTTTTCGGATGAAAAAGAGACCAAAAATGATGGAGGCGTTTTAAGAAACCCAATCAACTATGGTTCACGTTTTGAGCTGACGAATATGGACCCTGCTTTGTATAATCAGGTAAGAAATCTAAAAGATGGTGAAATTTCCAGACCCTTGCGGGAAGATGACCAACGTGGAGGTCCACCCAAGTTCAAGATTATGAAGATTTCCAATCGTTATGACGAACACAAGGCCGATTTTGCAAAAGACTACCTAAAAATCCAAGAATTGGCCCTAAGGGAAAAGCAATTTAAGGCCATCAAGGAATGGATGGACGAACATATCGACGATACGTACATTCATGTGAACACGGGAAATAGGGGGTGCGATTTTGCAAACAACTGGTTAAAGCAATAAGTGCATGTCAGACGTTGCAGCAGTAGAGAACCTCGTACAAAAACATCAAGCACTTAAGAATGAAATTGCCAAGGTCATCGTAGGCCAAGAAAAGGTAATTGAAGAAATCTTGCTGTCCATTTATACGGGCGGACATTCCCTCCTTATTGGTGTGCCCGGATTGGCCAAAACCCTTATGGTAAATACTATTGCACAGACTTTGGGGCTGGATTTCAAAAGAATACAGTTTACTCCCGATTTAATGCCGAGTGATATCCTAGGTAGTGAGGTGCTGGACCAGAATCGAAATTTTAAGTTCATCAAGGGACCTGTATTTGCCAACATCATTTTGGCGGATGAAATCAATAGGACACCACCTAAAACTCAGGCGGCCCTGTTGGAGGCCATGCAAGAACGCGCGGTAACCATAGCGGGGGAACAGCATAAGCTGGATATGCCTTATTTTGTATTGGCAACCCAGAATCCAATAGAGCAGGAGGGTACCTATCCACTCCCGGAAGCCCAGTTGGATCGTTTTATGTTCGCCATAGAATTGAAGTATCCCTCAATAGCTGAGGAAATCGAGGTTGTAAAATCTACTACAAGTGATGACAAGGTGGATATCCAAACCTTGTTTTCGGCTGATGAAATTGTGGCGGTTCAACATCTGGTGCGACGGATTCCCGTGCCTGACAATGTTATCGATTACACGGTACGCTTGGTAAATAAAACCCGACCTGGATTACCGGATTCCCCTGATTTTGTAAACAATTACGTGGACTGGGGTGCTGGCCCCCGCGCTTCTCAAAATTTGGTTTTGGGAGCAAAAGCACATGCAGCGATCCATGGTAAGTTCTCTCCAGATATTGAAGATGTCAAAGCGGTTTCCATGGGCATTTTGAGACATCGAATCCTAAAAAACTACAAAGCCGAAGCTGAAGGTATTTCTGAAGAAAAAATCATCTTAGAATTGTTATAAATTCAATAAGAGACCGACTTATTTAGAGGATTCTAATTTCTAAATCGTAGGTAAATTAGTAAATTTACCGAATTACAAACTTCTTAAATCCAAACTGCAGAATGGCATTTGACATTGACATGATTAAGGAGGTGTACGCCTCAATGGGTGAGCGTGTAGAAAAGGCCCGCGAATTAGTGGGAAGGCCGTTGACCCTAGCTGAAAAAATATTGTACTCACATTTATGGGAAGGCAAGCCAAGCCAAAAATTCATGAGAGGGAAAGATTACGTGGATTTTGCACCGGACAGAGTGGCTTGTCAAGATGCCACAGCTCAAATGGCTTTGCTTCAATTTATGCATGCGGGCAAACCTAAGGTTGCTGTGCCAACCACTGTACACTGTGATCACTTGATTCAAGCTAAAGTTGATGCCAAGACGGATTTAAAACGAGCCAATGAAACCAGCAACGAGGTTTTTAACTTTTTAGAGTCTGTTTCCAATAAATATGGGATTGGTTTCTGGAAACCTGGAGCTGGAATTATTCACCAGGTGGTTCTGGAAAACTATGCTTTTCCTGGAGGAATGATGATTGGTACCGATTCTCATACGGTTAACGCCGGAGGACTGGGCATGGTCGCCATTGGAGTTGGTGGTGCAGATGCGGTAGATGTAATGGCAGGAATGGCTTGGGAACTTAAGTTTCCAAAATTGATTGGAGTTAAGCTGACCGGAAAACTATCGGGATGGACTGCTCCCAAAGACGTTATTTTAAAAGTGGCCGATATTCTTACCGTTAAAGGTGGAACCGGGGCCATTATTGAATACTTCGGTGAGGGCGCTACCTCCATGTCCTGCACGGGAAAAGGTACTATCTGTAATATGGGTGCTGAAGTTGGTGCGACCACATCTACTTTTGGGTATGATGAATCCATGGACCGTTATTTGAGGTCAACCGACAGGGCCGATGTAGCGGATGCCGCAAACGAAATCAAGGAGCATTTAACAGCTGACCCGGAAGTCTATGCAGACCCAGAAAGCTATTTCGATCAAGTAATAGAAATTGACCTGACCACATTGGAACCCCATTTGAATGGACCATTTACCCCAGATTTGGCCACACCAATCTCTAAGATGAGCGAGGCGGCCAAAACTAACGACTGGCCCTTGAATGTTGAGGTAGGACTTATTGGTTCTTGTACAAATTCATCCTATGAGGATATTTCGAGAGCTGCTTCCTTAGCGAAGCAAGTAGCCGATAAAAATCTAAAAACAAAATCTAAATTTACCATTACCCCTGGATCGGAACAGGTGCGATATACGATCGACCGGGACGGATATATAAATACTTTCAATGCAATTGGGGCAACGGTATTTGCGAATGCTTGCGGGCCTTGTATTGGTATGTGGGATCGTTATGGGGATAAAGCCGCTGACGGACCTAGAAATACCATAGTGCATTCATTCAACAGGAACTTCGCCAAACGAGCTGATGGAAACCCAAATACCTTGGCTTTTGTCGGTTCTCCAGAATTGGTCACGGCTATAGCCATTGCGGGTCGATTGGACTTTAACCCGATTACGGATAAACTGATCAATGAAGATGGTGAAGAAGTGATGCTGGACGAACCAAGGGGATATGAATTGCCACCAGAAGGATTTGCGGTTGAAGATGCCGGCTTTATTGCGCCAATGGAAGATGGGAGTGGTGTGCAGGTAGTGGTTTCACCTTCATCTGAGCGATTGCAGCTTTTGGAACCTTTTGTGCCGATCGAACCGGGCAGTCTTAAGAATGTTAAATTATTGATCAAGGCATTTGGAAAGTGCACCACCGACCATATATCCATGGCAGGTCCATGGTTACGTTACAGAGGTCATTTGGATAATATTGCCAACAATACTTTGATTGGTGCTGTCAATGCATTTAACAAGCAGACAAATTTTGTAAAAAACCAATTGACCGGAGAGTATGGTGCCGTGCCAGATACACAGCGCGCCTACAAGAAAGAAGGTATACGAACCATAGTTGTTGGGGATCATAATTATGGTGAAGGTTCTTCTAGGGAACATGCGGCCATGCAACCAAGACATTTGGGAGTTGCCGCCGTGTTGGTAAAGTCTTTTGCGAGAATCCATGAGACCAACTTGAAGAAGCAGGGAATGTTGGCCTTGACCTTTGATAATGAGAACGACTACGATTTAATTCAGGAGGACGATACCTTTAGCTTCGTGGATATTGAGGAATTTGCACCTGGGAAACAACTGACCTTGGAAGTTACCCATAAAGACGGCAGTTCTGATACCATTAAGGTGAACCATACCTATAATGCTTCCCAAATTGATTGGTTTAAGGAAGGTTCCGCCCTGAACATGATTAAAAAGGAAAACGCTTAGACTCCTTAACGGATAAATGAAAAAACTCCTGATTTTGTGTCAGGAGTTTTTTAGTTTTGAGACCAAACCAACTAGATGAAGACAGGTAAAAAGACCATAATAAATATTGTTCTCATTCTTTTCGTAATCTCCTTTTTTGTAACCCCATTGGGACATTATGGGAAAATACTATTGAACCGCACCTTTTCATTTTCCCCTCCAGTCATTGAGGTATCCCTGCGAGAAAAACTTGGCGATTATGATTGGAAACTAAAGGATGCGGAATGGAATTTTTTCAATTTTGAGCGCTCAAAAGGTCGAGTAATATTTATTAATCTTTGGGCCTCATGGAGGTTGCCAAGTGAAGCGGAGCTGGCTAGTGTTCAGAAAATGTATGATAATTACAAGGGAAAAATGGATTTTTATATCATCACCAATGAAAACAGGCTGCCCGTTGAGGAATTCATGGACAAACATGGATTTACGTTTCCCGTTACCTATTTGATTATAGGGGAGAAAATGCCCATAGATCCAGATGAGGTTCCCTCATCCTATCTCATAGACAAGTCTGGAGATATTGTCATCTACAAAAAGAAAATTGCAAATTGGAGTACGTCCAAAGTTTATGCACTTCTGGATGAATTGATTGCCGAGTAAAGAATGGGAATGAAACTTAGCAAAGATCAGCTTGGGAATGTGGCCTGGATTGTGGTGATCTTACTTATCCTATTTACACCTATTGGTTTCCATCTTAAAGTGCTCGCCGGAAAGCTGTTTTCAGGGACAGCGGATGTGATAGCGGTTGAAGATCGGGAGATGCTGGAAAGCTACAATTGGCAACTTCAAGATATGCAGGGAAATCAGATTAACTTCAAATCCTTTGAAAATGAAGTGGTTTTAGTAAATTTTTGGGCCACCTGGTGTCCACCTTGTGTTGCGGAAATGCCCAGTTTGGCCAGGCTTCACTCGGATTATAAGGATAAGGTTGTTTTTGCCTTTGTTGCTAGCGATGAAAAGATGAAGGTTTCCAAGTTTTTAGATAAAAAAGGGTATAGTTTTCCAGTTTATTTTGAAAGGACAAAAACCCCAGACGTACTGACTTCAAGCAGCATACCGGCTACTTATATTCTGAATAAAACAGGAAAAGTGGTAGTAAAGGAAATTGGGGCAGCAAAATGGGATGCCCAAACCACACGGGACCTCTTGGACCGATTACTTGCTGATGACTAACGAACGGGCTACTTCTTAAAATATTTGAAAGGGACCACTAGCATTCCGAAGCACTCACCGTCTTTTTTGCCCAAATGCTTGTGATGGATTTTATGGGCACGTCTCACTCCTCGGGCATACCAATTATTGGCATTTCTAAACATTTTAAACCGCTGATGGATGAAAATATCATGCACCAAAAAATATGCGATTCCATAAGCCAAAATGCCTAGACCTAAGGGCCATCCATACCAGAAAGTGGTTTCTGCACCGAGATAGAAGCATACCATGCTGACCACGGCATAAAAAATAAAAAAAGCATCATTTCGCTCAAACCAAGAATCATGGTCTTTTTTGTGGTGATCTCTGTGCAAGTTCCACAAAAAACCATGCATCACGTATTTGTGTGTAAACCAGGCCATAAATTCCATGACCGAAAAAGTGCGTAAAAAAATAATAATCCAAAGTGCAACTTTCATTTAGAACAGCTGTAGTTTATAGTTAACATAAGATTGGGCCAAAAGACCTAATTTTTGGTAATCAGGAACCCTTATTCGGGTATTTTTTATTTCCAGAGGTGGCGTGCTTTGGAGCTTTTGCAACAGTTTTTTATAATATTTGTATGCGGTATATACCCCAAACTTGGCTTGTTCCGGCAGTTTTACGATTCCCGAGTACCCAAGGGCAAAGTCGGCTTTTATTTCATCCACAATTCTTTTTTTGGAGGCTTCATCCAACTCCATTAGGTTGGTATTGGGGAAGTAGGTGCGTTCCAAATCTTCAAAGTCCGCTTTAAGATCCCTGAGGAAATTCACCTTCTGAAAGGCCGAGCCCAAAGCCATGGCCGATTCTTTCAACTCCTCATATTTGTCTTTATCCCCATTTACAAAAACACAAAGACACATCAGTCCCACCACATCGGCAGAACCATAGATATACTCCTTGTATTCGTTAAAACTGAGGTATTCCTTTTTCGTAAGATCCATCCGCATGCTCTTCATGAAAGCCTCCACCAAATGATGCGGGATATCATATTTATGATAGGTATACTGAAACGAATTTAGAATGGGATTCAAACTTATTTTGTTGGAGAGTGCCTTTTCCAGGGCGAGCTCAAAATTATTGAAAAGCTCTTCCTTATGGTAATCGTGAAATGTGTCC
>JBCCUY010000018.1:0-21059 GCA_039196145.1 Bacteroidota bacterium | reverse complement strand
GTTTTCCAGTCTAACCTATTGTACGGAATGTCTAAGAGCGCATTAACTTTTTTAAGCACTTGGTGGTTGGCGTTTTTTAGGTTTTAATCCCCATCTTTGCAAGATAGAAAAATTGAAGTGTTTGGCAGATTCTATTGCTTTGGAAAAATTATCAGAAAGAGATAAAAAACACCTTTGGCATCCTTTGACCCAACATAAAACAGCTGCGCTTCCCAAGGGAATCGTTAAGGCTAAGGGAGCCTTACTGTGGGATGAGGAAGGAAAAACCTATATTGATGGAATCGCTTCATGGTATTCCACTGTTTATGGCCATTGCAATGAGCATATCGTCTCGGCGATGACGGCGCAGATGAAGCAATTGGACTTTGTGATGTTCAGCGGATTTACACATGAGCCGGCTGTTCGCGTTTCCGAAGAATTGATGAAGATTCTTCCAAACAATCAGGCCAAGATATTTTTTAATGATAATGGCTCCACTGCAGTTGAGGCAGCCATAAAAATGACGCTGCAATACTACTACAACCAAGGCGAAAAGAGGGACACTATCATTGCCTTTGACGAAGGATTTCATGGGGATACATTTGGAGCAATGAGTGCATCGGGACTATCCGTATACAATGGACCTTTTGAAGATTTTCTGTTGAAGGTAATCCGAATTCCCACTCCGAACGGGGAAAATCTAAACGCCATATTGACCCAATTACAGACGATAATTACTGAAAATCGTTGCGCAGCCTTTGTTTTTGAACCCATTGTGCAAGGGGCGGCGGGGATGAAGTTTCACTCTGTAAAAGGCTTGGATGCCATTATAAAAAAATGCAGGGAGGCGGGAATATTGTGTGTCGCCGACGAAATTATGACCGGATTTGGAAAAACAGGAAAAAATTTCGCTTCGGATTATCTGGCCAACAAACCGGACATTATGTGCCTTAGCAAGGCATTAACCGCCGGAATGTTTCCGCTTAGCATTACAAGCTGTTCACAAAAAGTTTTTGACGCCTTTTACAGCGAAGAGCTTACAAAGGGGTTTTTCCATGCCCATACCTTTAGTGCCCACCCTCTAGGATGTGCCGCGGTTCTTGCCGGATTGGAGTTGTTGGGGTCGGATAGGATTTTGGAACGGAGAAGATACATAGCCGAACAGCATCAGCAGTTCGTGTTGAAACTTGGGAATCATCCAAAAGTTAAAGAAGCACGAAGCATTGGTGTTATTCTCGCCATTGATGTAAAGACCGAAATGGATCGTTACGGAAAGTTACGTGATCGTCTATACACCTATTTTATGGATCATGGAGTAAACCTTAGGCCCTTGGGAAATACAATTTACGCACTTCCGCCTTACGTGATTGATGACGCGCAGTTGCAACAGATTTATAACTCCATTGAAGGAGCAATCGAAATAGTGTAGACTCAGATGCTCAAAGAACCTATTTCCATTACCGCCCTTTCTTCCATTTCAGCTTTGGGTAGCTCATCGCACAAAGTGTGGGATGCTTATCAGCACGAAAAACATGTCCTGGAAAAAATAGGAATAGGTAATCAAGAAGTTTGGGCGTCACAACTACCGGAAGAAACTCAAATTCAGGTTAGGGAACTGAGGAGCTCAGATTCCAATTATAAGGATTTGGACTCTACAGTACTCTTTGCTATACTAGCATCCCGCAAAGCTGTAAATCTTGCCGGTTGGACCGAGGATGCCAATTTTGGAATAAATATAGGGTCTTCAAGGGGAGCAACCTCCCTTTTTGAAAAATACCATTCCGAGTTTCTTAAAGACGCAACTTCATCCACACTTTCCTCACCCACTACAACCTTGGGGAATATTTCATCTTGGGTGGCCCATGATTTAAAATCAAAAGGCCCTGAAATTTCCCATTCCATTACATGTTCCACTGCGCTTCATGCAATGCTTAACGGGGTGGCATGGTTACAAAGCGGATTGGCTGATAAATTTTTGGTTGGAGGTAGTGAGGCACCTTTGACGCCTTTTACCATTGCCCAAATGCAGGCATTGAAAATCTATTCAAAAGCAAGCACTGATTTTCCCAGTAGGGCATTGGATTTGGAAAAGCGGCAGAATACCATGGTTCTTGGCGAAGGAGCCGCAGTAGCGTGTCTGGAGAAGGGCAGTATACATAATGCCATGGCCAAAATAGTAGGCATCGGCTATGCTACAGAACCCTTGCAGCATAATGTTTCCATCTCCCCAGATGCCCGATGTTTTCAGGATGCCATGAAAATGGCCATTGGTCAAATGGATTATACCGACATCGATGCCATAGTGTTGCATGCCCCAGGTACCGTAAAAGGAGATGCATCCGAAGTTAAGGCTATTGAAAAGGTTTTTGGTTCCAACACTCCGTTTTTGACCACCAACAAATGGAAGGTGGGACATACATTTGGCGCTTCGGGCCTATTGAGTTTGGAAATGGCCTTGTTAATGTTGCAACATAAAACCTATATCGGGACTCCATTTTTTAAACAGGATGTGCCAACAAGACCTATTCAGCAGGTGCTGGTCAATGCCGTAGGTTTCGGAGGAAATGCCGTTTCCATTCTTATCCAATCTTCTTGACAGTCTTTGCATCTCGGCCTGACATTGATCATGGTAGTTTTCTTTTTAACGCCATATCATTGCAACGTTAAAGGAATTAAGGCTATTTTTGATTTTGAATTAGTTTCAACCTATGATTGCACCAAGACACAACTGGACCAAGGAAGAGATTTTGGAAGTATATAATAAGCCGTTGATGGAATTGTTGTATGATGCTGCAACGATCCACAGAGAACATCATGACCCCAACACGGTACAGGTTTCCACCTTACTTTCCATTAAAACGGGTGGTTGTCCGGAGGATTGCGGGTATTGTCCGCAGGCAGCAAGATATCATACCGATATAGAAGGAAATGATCTAATGTCCGTACAACAGGTCAAGGCTCAGGCGCTTCGCGCAAAAGCATCTGGCAGTTCAAGGGTTTGTATGGGGGCGGCTTGGAGAAATGTAAAGGACGGCCCTGAATTTGACCAGGTTTTGGAGATGGTTCGCACCATCAACAAATTGGACATGGAGGTTTGCTGCACCTTGGGAATGCTTACCGAGAATCAGGCTAAGCGTCTCGCAGAGGCCGGATTGTACGCCTATAACCATAATCTTGATACTTCGGAAGATTACTATAAAGACGTGATTTCAACCAGGGCTTTTGAAGACCGTTTGGAAACTATAGATAACGTCAGAAAGAGCAATGTAACTGTCTGTAGTGGAGGTATCATTGGGATGGGAGAAGCGTTGGAGGACCGGGCCGGTATGCTCGTTGCCTTGGCATCACTTAATCCTCAACCAGAGTCTGTGCCAATCAATGCATTGGTGGCGGTTGAAGGTACTCCCATGGAGGAAATGGAACCCATTTCAATTTGGGAAATGATCAGAATGGTGGCAACGACCCGTATTGTTATGCCTGAAACCCAAGTTAGATTGTCCGCAGGAAGAACAGACATGAGCAGGGAGGGACAGGCCATATGCTTCTTTGTTGGTGCCAACTCCATTTTTGCTGGCGACAAATTGCTGACAACCCCGAATCCTGATGTGAACGAGGACATGGAAATGTTCAAGCTTTTGGGATTGAATCCACAGAAACCGTTTACCAAAATATCACAGCCAAAAACCGTTGAGGCGGAGGATTCAGAATACCAATCCAAAGGGGAAAAGCCAAGATGGACTCGACCCAATCATACTATTGACAGAAACGAGGTTGCCAAGGCGAAAGCAAAATTGATTTCTAAGGAATAGGACTACAAAAATCCGTTTAAAAACCTTTTATTATTTTAGTTGATTCAAAATCATCGAAATTTTGGAGCTTAACCTTGACCAAATTCCTAGAGAAAAGACCCTGACCAAAAAGGAGTTTCTTCGGAAATATTTCAGACCGCAAAAACCTGTGGTCATTGAAGAGTTTATTGGTGATTGGCCTGCACATTCCAAATGGAATTTGGAATATATTAAGGAGGTGGCAGGAGAAAAGACGGTTCCCCTTTATGATGACAGGCCAGTAAAACACGACGAAGGTTTTAATGAGCCGCACGCACGAATGAAAATGCGGGATTATATAGATCTTCTTAAAAGTGAACCTACCAAATACCGAATTTTTTTGTGGAATGTGCTGAAGGAAGTACCTGTGCTCCAAAAAGATTTTACCTATCCTGATTTTGGCCTTCGTTTAATGAAAGGACTTCCAATGCTTTTTTTTGGTGGAAGTGATTCGCATACTTTTATGCATTATGATATTGATCTGGCCAATATCTTCCATTTTCATTTTGAAGGTAAGAAGCAGTGCATTCTGTTTCCACAGTCCCAGACCAAATTCCTGTATAAGATTCCGCATTCCCTGATCACCAGGGAGGATATTGATTTTGCCAATCCGGATTTGGAGAAATGGCCTGCCTTAAAGCACGCCAAAGGTCATATAGCACAGCTAGAGCACGGAAACGTGCTCTATATTCCCGAGGGGTATTGGCATCACATGAAGTATATCACTCCTGGTTTTTCCATGAGCTTAAGAGCTATTGCACGCAAGCCTAAAAATTTTGGAAAAGCGGTATACAACATCTTTTTTATGCGACATTTTGATAATCTGATGCGAAGGATCAAGGGGCAGGAATGGATTGATTGGAAGAACGAAAAAGCTGTATCCAAGACGCACGATTTCCTATTTCAAAAATAAGATTGGACAATAGGGGCAAAATCTATTGGGATTGGAGCTCTTGTAATTTTTGATAGACCAAATCGCTTTCCCAGCCTCGATATAAAAGATAGTCGGCCGTTTTCTTCTTTTTCCTTTGAATATTAACTTCTTGAACCTGTTCCCATCGTTTTTTGGCCAAATCGTCCAACGTGCGTTGGTACTCAGTTTCATCAATTTCCTTCAAGGCACTATTTATGTTGAATTTGGAAATCTGACGTTGCTTCAATTCACTAATAATTCGATTTCTTCCCCACTTTTTGATATTGAATTTTCCCCTTGCAAAACTTTGGGCGAACCTTTCTTCGTTTAGGTAATTTTCCTGGATTAAATGTGCAACTATGGTATCTATGACTTCTGGAATCATGCGCATCCCCCTCAGTTTTTCCACAACTTCTTTATGACATCGTTCCTGATAAGCGCAATAATGTTCCATTTTACGCCGAGCTTCTTGTACTGTGGTATGTTTATGGGTATGATTGAAGTTGGGCATCAATCTAGTTTTCTTTCACTTTTAGTTGTTGGCTGGAAGATGAGAAGATTACCATAGCTGCTTTTTGGGTTATTTCCGCCCTCCCTTCAAGAATTTTATAATCACCTTGGGGAAGTTCTAGTTGAATCGTCCAATTTGGAGCAGTTTGCGATACTGTTAGCTCTATATTGCCCTGCTCATTTTTTTGATACGCGATGGAAAGGGAATTGTCTGCGATTTTCACATTTTCCAGTTTCGCTCCAGTATCCCACGCCTTTGGCATTTGAGGTCTAATAATCACCTTTTTTTGACTTGCCATAGGTTGGATTCCGAAAAATTGTTGGACCACGGGTATGGCAAATGCATAGATGTTCCATGCTTGGGCCATCATCCCATAATCCGGGGACACTTCATACATGCTCCCGGGAAGAGCATAGCTGAATGAGCGCGTCATGCGCTGTAAATAGTCCAAGGCCTCATCAGGCCTTCCATAATTGTTTTCTGCAATGGCCTGTACGCCGGTAGGAAGCGTCATAACTGCTCCGGTATAGGAGAACACCTTACTGCCTTCAAAGGACCCAAAATCCTTTCCTGCAGAATCGTCCCGATCTATGCCCGTCACAAAGACGCCAAAGGGATTAGTGAATTTCTTAGCTGTATCCAATGCGGAAAAGGCTTTTGCGGAATCTGCGATACCCATTTCCATTGGGGTGTTCACCACCCAATTATGATGCAATACAAAGGGTCTGAGTCTGTTGGACGGGTTGTTTAGAATTTGTTTTTTGGTCGCTTCAAGTTCTTCAATGGCCCATGGTTTGTTGAGGGTGTCTGCCCGTATTATTGCATCTTCAATAAGGTGTACGGCCTGCGCATCGGTCCCAAGAAAGTCTGCAAAGGAGTTAAATTCCTCCGACCATAGCTCGGTGTTTATTTTTTCCTTCAGCTGATCAGCTAGATTTTCATAGCTTTTGGCCAAATCATCCTCTCCTAGTTCCAATGCTATTTTGGAGGCATCTACAAAAGCCCTTTGGGTATAAGCGGCCACATCTATCATTTCACTGTCCAACCCATGAATCTCCATCATTCCAAAACCGTCAGGGAACAGATTTTTGTTGCTATCGTTTGCTTCCATAAGCCAAGAAAGACCTTTTTGGATGGTGGGGAAGTATTTTCGAAGAAACTCCTTATTGCCATTCCATGTGTAGATTTCCCAAATCAAAGAGGCAAACTGTGGGGTTTCATTGATATTTCCTTCGTTGAAAACACTACCGTTGGTGGACATTTCATGAAGAATCTTTCCGTTTCCGTTAATGGCCATGGAAACACTGTCCAACAATTGGATGGTCTGTTCCACAATGTTATCCTGGCCAACCGCCATATAGCCTTTTAGGGCATATTCGCTGTCAACCCCAAACCACCAGGGGTAGTCTGGAATTCCAGCCCCTATTCCTGTTCCTATTTCAGGAACGGTTCTAACAAGCCAATCACTGTTGTACTTTAGCCACTCAAATGTCTGTTGTAAGGATGCATCAGGAATTGTCAGTTTAGATTGTGATGCAAGCTCAGTATAACGGGTTTTTTTTTGTGTGACCAAATTGAAACATTCTCGACCAATTTGATCGTAGGTTTGTAAGGCATCCAATTTGGAGCTATAGGACCCGGCAATAACAAAGCTCAGTATTTTTTGTGATTGGGATGGTAGGTCGATAGCATATTGCAAAGTGTTGGATGTTCCATTATGTCCTGGTTTTTCCGAAAGTTGCCCATGGGAGGTTGGTATTTGGTCTGCCCCGAAAATGGAGTACCATTCATTAGAGTAATCCTTTACAACCCATTTATCTTTTTCAAAATTGGCAGAATCCTTACCATCTATCATTTGGGTGCGTTCGCCTAACCAAGTAGGGATTAGGTCCGAATGCCCGATGAACTCAAAATTGCCCTCTTGGTCTTGATCTGTGGTGTTTTTAAGAACAAACTGGACAAAAATCCCTTGGAGGTCGTCGGGAACAAACTGCCATCGTTCAATTGTAATTCCCTTGGATTCCCAAATGTATATGTGTTTATTACCGAAAGGGTAATTGATAAATTCCTGCGCTGTATCAAGTTTAAGACTATCACCGTTTATGGCCAGCTTTCCCTCGAACCCGTCCATTAACTTGATCGGATGGTTCCAAATACCTCCCATTTTACCTTTTATATGCCAGCCTAGAGGAGGAAAACTTCCATTCTGATGACCTACCATATAAACTCGGTTACCTGCTGTTACAAAAGGGGAATCGAGATATTTGATTTTTCCTTTAATGGTAGGAGAATCGGTAAATAATACGGAAATAGACTTTGGATTTTCGTCGGAACAGCCTATCAACAGCACTAGTACCATAAGAAGGGAAAACAGGTTTTTCATTTTTTTGGACGACTAGGAATTACCCAAAAATACCATATTGTCACTAAATGTGTAAAACAAAAAAAGCGACCCCATTGCTGGAAGTCGCTTTTATTATCTAATGGTTTTACCATCTTTATTTTTAAAACGGTATTCAAGGTAGGTGTAGGCATCCCTAGGCTGAATCTTGACCCATTTCTTATGCTCCAAAAACCACTTAAAACGTGGAGATGGATATCCTTGTGTCAGATAGGCCGCAATAAAAGGATGTATGTTCAAAATAATACCATTGTCCTTTTGATTGCCTTTCAGGATTCGCTCCAAATCTGCATTGATTTTATCAACCAATACGATTGGGGCCTCAACCTCAGCACCTGAGCCATTTGGATTTTCCTCACTGGTCTTGATGTTCATCTCTGGACGAACACGTTGTCTTGTGATCTGGACCAGACCAAATTTACTTGGGGGCAGGATTTTGTGCTTGGCACGGTCATCCTTCATTTCCTCCCTTAGATGATCAAATAATTTTCTTCGGTGATCACCCTTGGTCATATCTATAAAATCTACCACAATGATTCCGCCCATGTCCCTGAGGCGTAATTGCCTTGCAATCTCGGAGGCGGCCAAAAGGTTTACTTCCAGTGCTGTATCTTCTTGGTTTTTTGCCTTGTTGGAACGATTACCACTGTTCACATCAATAACATGAAGTGCTTCGGTATGTTCAATAACAAGGTATGCGCCCCTGCTCATGGAGGCGGTTCTACCAAAAGAAGTCTTTATTTGCCGTTCGATTCCAAACTTTTCGAAGATTGGGGCCGAACCTGAGTAATGTTTGACAATGGATTCCTTTTGTGGTGCGATTTCGTGCAAGTAATCCTTAATTTGATGATAAAGCGTTTCATCGTCCACATGGATTCCCGTAAAGGAGTCGTTGAACACATCTCGGAGAATGGATGAGGCTCTGTTAAGCTCAACCAATACTTTGGATGGATGGGGCGCTTTATGCAGTTTCTTGCACATTGTTATCCATTTGGAAAACAAATTCTGAAGATCTTTGTCTAGTTCTGCAACTTTCTTGCCTTCTGCTACGGTACGTATAATAACACCAAATCCCTTGGGCTTTATACTTTTTACTAGTCGTATAAGCCTGTCCTTTTCTTCCTTGCTTCCAATTTTTTGTGAAACGGAAACCCGATCGGAAAAAGGAACCATTACCAAATATCGTCCGGCTAAGGAAAGCTCGGAGCTGATTCTAGTTCCTTTGGTGGAGATAGGTTCTTTTACAATTTGTACCAATAATGACTGATTGGCCTTAATAACTTCGTTAATACTGCCATTCTTGTCTATATCTTTTTCAAATGGAAAATCTTTTAGGGAGTAATCTCTAACTTTCCCTGTTCTTGCTTTTTTAATGAATTTCAGCATGGAGGCGAGCTGCGGGCCTAGGTCATGGTAGTGCAGGAACGCATCTTTTTCATAACCTACATTAACGAACGCAGCATTTAGACCAGTAACGGGTTTTCTTATCTTGGCTAGGAAGATGTCCCCTACAGTAAAATTGTTGTCGTCCTCGTCTTTGTGTAATTCAATTAGTTTTCCATCCTTTAATAAGGCAAAATCGACTGCTTCAGGACTAGATCTAACGATTAATTCTCTATTCACCTGAATCGATTTTTATTTATCCCACTTTGTTTATGGGGATAAATGATTAAACAATATGTAGAATCGGTTTTAACCGATTGAAATTCTTTCTCGAATCTCTATGTCAAAGAACGTAGGGTTGTAAAATGAAAAAGTAGTTGCAACAACTACTTTTTCTTGTGTCGGTTAGCTCTTCTGCGCTTCTTGCGCTTGTGGGTAGCTACCTTATGTCTTTTTCTTTTTTTACCACTCGGCATATGGCTCTTCCTTTAAGTGTTAGTTATCTTATTTTACTTGAACGTTGCTTTTCACACCCTCCACAAAAACTTTTGCCGGCTTAAACGCTGGAATATTGTGCGCAGGAATTTTAATAGTAGTATTTTTTGAAATGTTTCTACCTGTCTTTTCGGCTCTCGTCTTAATGATAAAGCTTCCAAAACCTCTTAAATACACATTATCACCATTCTCCAAGGACGATTTTACCTCCTCCATAAAAGATTCCACTGTTGCTTGTACGTCTCCTTTTTCTATACCTAGTTTTTCTGAGATTCTAGTTACAATATCTGCTTTCGTCATTTCGTATTATTATTTTCTAATTTTTTAGGCTTGCAAATATAAAAATTAAAATTAATCTTTTGTTTAAAGCCTTTAATTTTAAGTATATAAACTGCTACTTTTAACCCTTAGTATTTTCCTACATGTCTTTTTCGAAAGAAATTCTAAAATGGTATGCCCAAAACAAACGGCCATTGCCATGGAGGGCCACCAAAGATCCCTATAAAATTTGGCTTTCAGAAATCATGCTTCAGCAAACAAGGGTAGCTCAGGGAATGCCCTACTACCACAAGTTCTTGGAGAATTTCCCAACGGTACATGACCTGGCTAAGGCATCCGAAGAGCATGTGCTAAAACTTTGGCAGGGACTGGGATATTACTCCAGGGCCAGGAACCTACATGCAACAGCCAAAATGGTGGTTGACCAACATCAAGGGCAATTTCCGGACACCTATAAAGCGTTGAGGCAGCTCAAGGGTGTGGGAGATTACACGGCGAGTGCCATCGGATCCATTTGTTTCGATTTACCAGAACCCGTAGTGGATGGCAACGTATATCGCGTTCTTGGGAGATATTATGGGGTTGACCTACCAATAAACAGCCCTGAAGGGATAAAATATTTTAAGAGCCTGGCCAGGGAGGTCATGGATGCTGATGAGATACGCGATTACAATCAGGGTATTATGGAGTTTGGAGCCATACAATGTGCTCCTAAAAGTCCAAACTGCACTCGCTGTCCGCTAAACCAAAGTTGTGTGGCCTTAAAGAAGGGGAAGGTAGGCGAACTTCCCGTCAAGCTGAACAAAACAAAAGTCCGAAATAGATATTTCAACTATTTGGTGTATTTGAACCCACAGAGAAAAACCCGAATAGAGCAGCGGGAAGGAAAGGGAATCTGGCAAAATTTGTATCAATTCCCCCTCCTGGAATCTGATAAGCTGCTCAGTACCGATGAGTTTGCAAGTCAACTGGGGGGATATGAAAAAAATCTAACCGTGCGGCATATAGTTTTGTTTAACGAGACACCCATAGTGCATAAATTGTCCCACCAGCATCTCCATACCCAATTTTGGATTTTGGAAGTGGACGAAATCTTTGAAGAAAGTATTCCGTGGGAAAAAATCCATGAATTCCCCGTCCCCGTTTTGATAGCGGACTTTATAAAGACGTTTAAAATTTAGTACTTTTGACCAATTAAAGAATTATGAGCGGAACATTAAACAAAGTGATGCTGATCGGGCATTTGGGAGATGAGGTGAAAATCCATTATTTTGAAGGAGGTAACTGTATTGCACGCTTCCCCTTGGCCACCAATGAGACCTATACAAATAGGCAAACCGGAGAGAAGGTGACCAATACGGATTGGCATAATATTGTAGTCCGCAATAAGGCCGCAGAAATCTGCGAAAAGTACCTAAGCAAAGGCGATAAGGTCTACCTGGAGGGAAGATTAAAAAATAGACAATGGCAGGGAGAAGATGGCAACACGCGCTATACCACCGAAGTCCATGTGCAAGATTTTACCTTCTTAAGTACGAAGAAGGAAAGTATGGCGAATACGCAACAGGCGGGCAGCCCGTCACCGGCAAGCGCACCTGCCAAACCCGTGGACCCTGCTCCGGTGGAAGAAACTGGTCAGGATGATGACCTACCATTCTAATATAAAGTAATAACCTGATCGAATTGGATCCCGAGCCCCATAGTTTGGTATTTTATGTAGCCTCTTACGGAGGTTGGTTTACTGCAAAAATCCTGGTCCTTTTGGTACTGTTGATGTGCTCTGCGTTGATTTCGGGCGCTGAAGTAGCCTTGTTCGGCCTATCCCAGACCGATCTTAACGAAATGGAGGAAGAAGGAACTTCTAAAGGAAAGCGCATTGTACACCTTTTGAACAAGCCCAAAAAACTTCTGGCTACGATTTTGATTGCCAATAATGCCATCAATATTGGTATTGTGCTTTTGTTCAGTTCTATAGGGAATGTCATTTTTGAAGGTGTAGATCAGGTACTTTTTGGTGTTATTTCAGTACGGTTTCTGCTCGAAGTTGGGGTAGCCACCTTTTTAATTTTGATGTTCGGGGAAATCCTCCCAAAGATTTACGCCAACAGAAACAGGGTTCAATTCTCCCTGTTCATGTCTGCACCTATTAAATTACTTAGCGTCTTGCTTACCCCATTTAGCTCACCCATGGGTTCCGCCACTGGGTTTTTGCACGATAAATTGGGAAGGCAAAAATCCAATCTTAGTGTAGACCATCTATCCCAGGCCTTGGAACTGGCCTCTGAGGGAGATACCACCAAGGAGGAACAAAAAATATTGGAAGGAATCGTAACCTTTGGCAACACGGACACGAAACAGGTGATGCGCCCACGGATAGACATTTTCGCTTTAAATGAGGAAATGAAATTTCCAGAGGTCTTGGAAGAGATAACCAAGAATGGCTATTCCAGAATCCCGGTTTTTTCGGAGAACATGGATAACGTTTTGGGAGTGCTCTACGTAAAGGATCTACTACCTTATATAGAAAGAAAAAATTTCAATTGGATGTCTCTCATCCGAGAGCCTTACTTCGTTCCGGAAAACAAAAAACTTGATGATTTATTATTGGAATTCCAGGAAAAAAAGAACCATTTGGCCGTGGTGGTTGATGAGTACGGTGGTACCTCTGGAATCGTAACTTTGGAAGATATTATCGAGGAAATTGTAGGAGATATTAGTGATGAATTTGATGATGAGGATCTGGTGTATTCCAAATTGGACGACCACAATTATGTTTTTGACGGGAAAACCACGTTGAAAGATTTTTATAGGGTGGTCAAAATTGAGGATGAAGAAGATTTTGAAGGCCAAAAAGGAGAGTCGGAAACCATTGCAGGCTTTGTATTGGAGATTTCTGGAAGTTTCCCCAAAAGAGGGGAGAAGGTGCTGTTCAAAGAGTATCAGTTTATAGTTGAGAGTTTGGATAAAAAAAGGTTGAAACGAATAAAAGTAACATTACCAAATGAAGTATAGGGGGTTCTTTTTACTAGGAATATGGATAATACTGGTGAGTTGCAAGGACAATGTTTTACCCAAGCCCAAGGCCATGCTGCGGTTGGATTATCCCGAAGCTGCTTATAAGGCATCAACTATCGATTGCTATTATACCTTTGACTTAAACACGCTAGCTACCATAAAGGAAAACAAGGACTGCGCCCTGGTTCTTGACTACCCCATGATGAACGGATCGGTGTATATCACATACAAACCTGTCAATGATAATCTAAAAACCCTGCTAACCGATGCACAAAAACTGTCGTATGAGCATGTGGTCAAGGCAGACAATATTGTGGAACAACCCTTTGTCAACCCTGCTGACGATGTTTACGGAATGTTTTATGAAGTACGTGGCAATGCTGCCTCCCAATCCCAATTTTATGTTACGGATAGCACGAAACATTTTGTGACCGGCTCATTGTATTTCTACGCCAAGCCCAACTACGACTCTATCCTGCCAGCGGCTGTCTACCTCCAAAAGGACATTCGGAGGATAATGGAAAGCTTGCGCTGGAAATAACAGATGGACTAGTTTGCCAAAAGTGCCTCTGCCTTTTCTATGCTAGAATTGATTTGCTCTTTTAAGGCGTTCACCTTTAACTCTTCCTCATTTAACCACTGCTGTTTTTGCTCGGTCAATTCCTTGCCATCCAATATCTCTGCAGAATCAAATCGGTTGCCAAAATTCACCATCCAATCCATCATGGAGGTATTTGCGTCTTGAAGCTCTTTCATTGCGGACTCGTATTTTAGCCCCATTTCCGTGGTATCCACCTTGCCCTTTAATTCGCCTACCAACTTTCCCAGTTTTCCCATTTTGGGCATTACCTCGTCATGGATGGCCATGACCTGTTCCATTTGTGTTGGACCCTCTGCCGCCTTCTCCTTTTCTTTACAGGAAATTCCAATTAGGACCAATGCCACTATAAGTGTGAGTACTTTTTTCATTTTGATGTCTTTTTTGCGAAAATTCTTGAAGTAAAAATATATAAACTAAATCCTGAAAGGATGGTAAATAACCCAAAAAGTGCAAATGCTCGCAGCAATAGGTTGTTGAAATTGTCACGTTCGGCGTAATCCATGGTATGGAGCATCCATAGGAAATCGAAAACACGCCATTTGTTGCTTCTAAAGTTCTGGATGTTTCCAAATTCTTGGGAAACATAAACCGTAGTGTTCGCGGGGGGCGCAAAGCTTATTGCATAGGCTGGCAAGGGCCTCCCTCGGTATTCGTGATGTTTGCCAGCCTCCTTAAGATACTCCACGCCCGTAATCCCTGCGTTTACAGTTAATCCGTTCATCGCCGTCTTAATGGCTTCTTTTTCGGTGAGTGGGGATCTTGTCTTTCCGGTATGTGCATCGTGGAGCTTTATCATGTTCTCTCCGTTTCTGGAATAAATTACCCGATATACTGGTCGATTAAGGACAGATGTGAGTTCCATCGAGATGATACTGTCAGTTGCCTTGAAATCTGATTTTAAAAAGACATCTGGGCTCACTAGATTCTCCTTGGGTATAGGGACAATTATTTTTTTTTTGAGATGGTCTCCCCGTATTTCATGGATGTTGGTCCAGCTAAAATAAAGCCCCCCGAGCGTCCATAATAAAAATTGAATCCCAAGGATTACCCCAAGATAGCGATGCCATTTTCTGTTGAGTTGGACAATTTTTCTCTTTGTCATTTGGAATGGTTAAGGCCGGGGCGCCATGCGCCCCGGCGTTTTAAATTAAAAGGAATACTGTGTTCCCAAGGTAATTGTTTCTTTGTTTTTCAATTGAATACCGTTTAAATCTTGGTACAAGGGCGATGTGAATTCAAAACCAATTCTCAGGTTCTTTAGAGCTCCCGATGGAACATAAACATTAAAACCAACTCCGCCATTTAGAAAATTCCCGCCGGAATTGCTGGTGTCCGCAGTAATTACCATCATGGGGTTCAAATTAGGGTCTTCTCCATTGATTTCACCAACGACCAAGGCTTCTAGACGGGCGGAGATGCTTAGCCATTTTGCAGTTTTAACTGCGAACCAGCCATTCAAACTTTGGCGGTTGCCGTAACGGAAGTCCCGGTCATTTTCCCCAAAACGCAATATAGCCCTGAGCTGTCCTCCCCAAGAAACCGACTCACTTTGTCCTAAATAGGTAACTGCAAGATTGGTATCAAAGGTGCCACTTCCCAATTGCATGGGGTAGGGAAGCTCTGTTTCGTTTGGTGCCGAAGCTGGAGTAACGTCCGTTTCCGTTACACTGCCTGTGGGTAATGACACCCCAAGCTGCCCGTGAACACTCTGACCTTGTTTGTTGAAAAAACGGTAGAGCATGGAAAGTTGAACATCTCCAAACCCACTGACTTCCGTAGTGAAATTTCCACCCATTCTTGTCAGATGATCCATCTCCATAGACAGATAATTGGCCATGACCATTATAGTGACCTTGTCACTTGGGGCGTACATTCCGCCCAGCATATGCATGTTCATGGGCATATTGATGGGTGTCACCATATAGTCGGCCAAGGCCGTTTCCGTAGTCGCGTCATCGCTACCAGCTTTTAAGTCTTCCATGTTCATATACATATATCGGTAGGAAAACATCCAATCCCCTTTTCCGTGCATATGATCTCCCATTACCGAAATGGGGGCATGGCCGTCGGGTCTTCCAGCGGACCATTTTTTCGATTCGTCCTTAATTTCTTGTGCAAACATTGCAGCAGAGGCCATTAAAAAGATGGCCGTAATGTATTTTTTCATTCGGTTTTATAATTGAAGTTTGGAGCGATGAACTATCGCTCCCAAATAAAATAAAGTGTCGTCTTAAAGTTTAGGAAACTTGACTTGGCGGATGGAAACTATATGAAGTAAACAGATAGGTGTAATGGTTGTGATAGCAGAAATGCTTTTGATTGGAAATGGGGTTTTGCCTTTTTGTTGGAAGTGAAGCCAAATAAACAAATCCTATAGGATACTCTTCCAGCAAAATTTTCGGGAGATTTTGTTTTTTTTCCTCGTTTTGTTCTGAAAGACGCTGCATGAGATAACACTTTCCGTTACATTGTAATTCGGTCTTATCTTTATTTACACAAAGAAATTCAGCTATATAATCCTCATAAATGATGTACTCGGCCAAAGGTATCACCGGTCGGGCCATGGCCAACAAATAGAGCAGAACAAATCCGTATGCTGCAATCTGTTTCAAGGATGGGTTATTTGAGTTGCAAAATTAAGCATATAGCACTTCAAAATAAAAAAGGCGCCTATATATTAAGACGCCTTTTTCTATCAAAACTTGTTGGTTTTATTCAAAATCTGTAGCCTCCACTCCTTCATTGACCTTGATTTCCTTGACGGTGAATTCTAAGTTCTGGGGTCCGGCTGTCTGAACAAGCTTGAACGGAAACTTGATTCCGGAAACTTCTTGATAATCGTGAAAGCCCAAGGTGTTTGTAATTTGCTGTCCTTGGATCTCCTCAATATTGACCACTTGAAGCTTTAGGCCGGTTTCCGTGTCATAAAAGCAGGACTTTTTATCTGTAATCTTTAGTTTGTAAGCTTTCCGATCACCAACAGGTTCAATACCTTCTATAGTGATATTCCCTGCCGCCAAATAATTGAGTTCTGGAAAGGCAGCGGATTCTTCTTTAACCTTTTCAATCTCCTCTTCGGAAAAGTCTTCGCGCTGACCCTGGGCAATTGCATATCCTTTGTCCCCATCCAATACCCGTTTTTGTACCGAATTGCCCATCACCTTTATATCTTGTAAAAATTGATACTTGGTGGTCTTTTTCATCTCCAGTTCCAACTTCATTCCCTGAGTTTCCGCTTCTGCAATCATGGCATAGGAATTTACGCCTTCCAACTTGTCTTTGCCGCCAATGAAATCAATGTATTTTTCCAAAATGGATTGGGCCGTAACGCCTTCCGGTAACGGAGCGGAATAGTCTGGCTTTTCGGTTTTATTTGCCGATTTATCATAAAACAGCACCGGTACAGCTTTCCCGTTAAAGGTCACTTTTTCAAGATTTTCCAAGACGTCACTTCCCTTTCCAGTTACCACTACCCTGGCATTGGAAGTTGAAAAGTACTTTTTGGCGGCATTTTGTACATCGGCTATGGAGACTGCTTGAAGACGCTCCAAATAGGTTTTATAAAAATCCTTGGGAAGGTCCTCGGTTTCAATATTCAGGGCATATTCTGCTATGGTTTCCGGGCTTTCCAAAGCCATTACAAAGTTCCCGGCGTATTTGGCCTTGGCGTTGGTTAGTTCCTCTTGGGTCACAGGTTCCTTGGTGATCCTATCAATCTCACTTAGGATTTGAACCACGGAACTGTCCGTAACCGTATTTCTTACCTGGGCTCCCGCGTTAAATCGCATAGGACTGTATTTGTTGTCCCTGATACCAGAATAGGCGTGATACGTGTATCCTTTGTCCTCCCTCAGGTTTTGGAACAGTCTAGCTTGCGAGCCACCTCCTAAGATTCTATTGGCCAGAAGTGCGTTCAAATAATCCGGGTCCTTCATTTTAAGTTCCGTAATGTTCTGAACGGCCACCTCGGATTGGACCGCATTGGGCATGTCTACAAAATTTATCTGGTTGTACTGCACATCCTTTGGCTTGGCATAGCTATACGATGGCGGTACGGCCTTGGACCAAGGGGTGAAATATTGGGTGACCAAGGTTTTCACGTTCTCGAATTCCACATCACCCAAAACCACTAGGTAGGCATTGGCCGGTACAAAATAATCCCTATAATGTTTTTCAACATCGGCCAAAGTGACCGAGTTCACCGTTTGCTCCGAAGTGATTTCCCCATAGGGATGACTGGTTCCATAAGCAAGGGCCAATTGTACCCTTGAGGCTATGGCGGAAACATCTTTTTCTTCCGATTTTATGTTGGTGAGGATACGCTCCTTTTCCTTATCAAATTCCTCTTGGGTGAAATTGGGATTGAGCGCCGCATCTGCCATAAGTTCCAAGATTCTTGGGAAATATTTGGAAAGGCAGCTAGCCGATGCACTTTGATCGGAAACATTGACCGACGCTCCCAAAAAATCAACTTCCTCATAAAAATCATCTTTTGAAATGGTCTCCGAGCCCTTTCCTAGAAGGCTGGATGTAAGGTCTGAGACCCCAGCTTTTGAACCTTGTAAAATGGGGGGATTATCAATGATAAGTTGCATGGAGACCCTTGGCAATTTGTGGTTCTCCACCACCATTACCTTTAGACCGTTCTTTAGCTCAAAACGTGTTGGTTCCTCTAGATTGATCTGTGGTGCGGGACCGGGTTTGGGTGGTTGGGTTCTGTCAATTTGCGCAAAGGATAGTGTGGCAAACAATGAGAACAGGGAAAATACGATGTACTTTTTCATCTTAGTTAGCTTCTTTTTGTTCTGGTAGATATTCCAACTCCACACGCTGGTTTACCTTTAAATATTTTTTGGCGACTTCCATGATTTCCTCACGGGTTATGGAGCGATAAATGTCGATTTCGGTATTGATTAAGTTGGTGTTATCGCGCAGCATATAGTTTTCAGCTAGGGAATTTGCAATCCCGGAAACACTACTATTGGCGTTCACAAAATTGTTTTCAAATTTATTCTGAAGCTTTTGGTAATCACGTTCCGAAATCAATTCTGATTGTATTTTCAGAATTTCTGCGTCAATTTCATTTTTGATATCCTGAATGGAATTCTCCCCAACGGGAAGACCTCCAACAACATAGGAGCTATAATCCTCCGCATCAATGGGAACGGAAAATATTTGTAGCGCTATTTTCTTCTCATCCACCAACTTCTTATACAGTTTAGAACTTTCTCCATCACTTAAATATGTAGAGATCATATTGATCACGTAGGCTTCCCTTTCGGCCTGCCCGGGAGTTCTGTAGGCGAGTAAAATAGCGGGAATTTGGATATTGGGATCGTAATACGTGGCTTTTCGTGTAGTTGTTATTGGGTCTTCTACAACTACGGTTCTTTTGATTTCCGCCCCTCTTGGAATTGGCCCAAAATAGTCGGAAACCATTTTTTTTGTTTTTTCCTTTTCAAAATCCCCAGCAACAACCAGCACCGCATTGTTCGGCACGTAATACGTATCCCGGAAATTTTTGAAATCGTCCAGGGTTGCACTGGCAATATGTTCAAGCGAACCTATTACTGCCCAACGATAGGGATGCTTGGTATACAAGTTTTTAAGTAAGACCTCAAAAAAGGCCCCATACGGTGAATTATCCACCCGTAACCGCCGTTCTTCCTGAACAACTTCTTTTTGCGTATCCACACCTATCTGCCCTATAATGGGATGAAGCAATCTTTCAGACTCCAGCCATAATCCTGTTTCCAGACTGTTAGATGGAAAGGTCTCGTAGTAATAGGTGCGGTCCAAGAAAGTGTTGGCATTGCCGTTTCCACCGTTGGAAGAAACAATTTTATCCCATTCCCCCCGCTCAATATTCTTGGTGCCTTCAAACAAAAGATGTTCAAAGAAATGGGCGAAACCGGTTTTTTGTGGATCTTCGTCCTTGGATCCCACATGGTACATAACGGCAGTCGTTACGACAGGTGCGGAATTGTCTTGGTGCAATATAACATGCATGCCGTTGTCCAGATCGTATTCTTCAAAATCTACCTCTTGGGAAACAAGATGGTTGATGATCAAAAGCATGAAAATTGCAGATACTAAATATCGCTTCATAATTGAAATTTTGTTTTGATAGGGATTTGTGTGGAATTTATGATTGATGTTACAATAAATATAGGATAAAAATTACAAGATATCGCGAATCCAACAGAAGTCTTTTACTGGAATTTGTAGCATAATTCGCCAACATTCAGTAAATTAAACATCAACCCAAAAATTTGGCAAAATGAAAAATCTAAGTCTTCCTATCCGATTTGGAATTGTGACCAGTGCCTGTCTCATGGCATATTTTCTGATTTTGTCCCTTATGGGAAAACACACCAACGTATTTTATAGTCTTTTTAATGGGATAATTACCGGATTTGGCATATATGAAACCATAAAATATACCAAATTAAGATTGGGTAAGGAATTTAACTATGGCAAGGGTTTCACGGCCGGTATTACCACTGGGTTTGTGGCCACATTACTTTTCACCATTTTCTTTGCCTTTTACGCCACCGAATTAAGTAGTTCTTTCTTGGCTGAGCTATCCGAGGTTTGGTCAAAGGATTACAACAACTTTGAAGGAATTGTGTTCTTTACCGTGGCCATTATGGGTTTCGCCACCACGTTGGTGCTCACCCTATCTTTCATGCAACTTTTTAAAACCTCGAATAACCCCAAAAAATAATCTTCAAAAGCCCTAATAATACTTGTGGATTAAGGATTTAGCAGTATATTTGCACCCGCTAATTTTAGTAAAGCACAAGAATTTAATTTAATCAACGCATTATGTACGCAATTGTAGAGATGGCAGGGCAGCAATTTAAAGTTGCAAAAGACCAGAAAGTGTACGTTCACCGTTTGCAGACAGAAGAAGGCAAAAAGGTCACTTTTGACAAGGTTCTTCTTTTGGAAGACGGAGGTAACGTTACAATCGGCGCCCCAGTCATAGAAGGTGCGGCTGTAGAGGCCAAGGTTGTAAAGCACCTAAAGGGAGATAAGGTAATCGTCTTTAAAAAGAAAAGACGTAAAGGATACCGTGTTAAGAATGGCCACAGACAATCTTTGACGGAAATCGTTGTTGAAAGTATTGTTGCCAAGGGCGCTAAGAAGGCTGCCCCTGCTAAACCAAAAGCTGAGAAACCAGCTGCGGCACCTAAAAAGGAAACAGCAGCAAAAGCAGCAGCTCCTAAAAAAGCAGCCCCAAAGAAAGAAGCTCCGACAAAGGCAGCTGAGGATTTGGGCAGCAAGACTGTTGCTGAATTGAAGGAATTGGCAAAAGCCAAGGGTATTTCTGGAATTTCTTCCATGAAAAAAGCAGAATTGATTGAGGCGTTAAAGAAATAAGAAGAACTAAAATTTAAATATCATGGCACATAAGAAAGGTGTAGGTAGTTCAAAAAACGGTAGAGAATCGGAATCGAAACGTCTTGGCGTTAAGATATACGGAGGACAAGCTGCCGTTGCTGGTAACATTATTGTTAGACAACGTGGCACCAAACACAATCCTGGTGAAAACGTATACGCCAGTAAAGACCATACCTTACATGCCCAAGTTGATGGTATTGTAAGATTTCAAAAGAAAGCCGGAGGGAAATCCTTTGTTTCCATCGAGC
>JBCCUY010000017.1:0-21185 GCA_039196145.1 Bacteroidota bacterium | reverse complement strand
CTATATTTAGACATAATGACTTTAGCCGCTACTTTTATCCTTATGTATTAGGAGGAAGAATTGTTATTAACTCTAACCTTGTAAAGTGGGAAAAAAACAAAGCCGATAAACAATTATTAGTACAACTTCAGTCTCATCTACACCTAGTTTATCAACGATGATAGCCTTTACTCTTGATGCAATGTCTGACATAATTATATCGGTTTTAAAAATTTAATCGGGGCAAAAATAAAAAACTTTGGATTAAATACACCATTTGTCGATAAAATGTACCTCAAATTAAACATCTTACACTTGTGTGCAGTACTTTAGCCTTTTAAATTGCACTTAGCTTATTCCTGAATGAAACGACTTTTAATCCTTGCTTCCGGAAGTGGTTCCAATGCTGAAAATATCATCAAATATGGCCGGGAACAGGGTCATAGCGAAGTAGTGGCAGTGTTCACCAACAAAAGCACGGCCAAAGTATTGGAGCGGTGTGAGCGACTTAAGGTTCCTGCTTATTTCTTTAGCAGGGCAGCTTTTTCGGATTCAGGAAGTTTTGTGGAAGTTTTAAAAAGTTTCGCACCCGACCTTATCATTCTTGCGGGCTTTCTTTGGAAAATACCGGAAGCTTTGGTCACCGCATTTCCCAATAAGATCGTTAATATTCATCCGGCCCTATTGCCCAAATACGGCGGAAAGGGCATGTATGGGGATAGAGTCCACAAAGCCGTCAGGGACAATGACGAGACCGAAACCGGCATTACCATTCATTTTGTGAACGAGGCTTATGATGAAGGGGCCATTATTTTTCAAGCCAAAACGGAAATCGATTCCAGTGATAGCCCAGAGATCATTGCCGAAAAAGTGCACCAATTGGAGTATGAGCATTTTCCAAAAGTGATTGAAAAACTTCTTTCCCAAAATGGCTAAAAAGAAAAAATTCTATGTGGTCTGGAAAGGCAAACGTCCCGGAATCTATGAAAGTTGGGACGATTGCAAGGCCCAGATAACCGGAGTAAAGGGGGCACAGTATAAATCCTTCAGTCAATTTGACGAGGCCAAAAAAGCTTTTAACGGAAACTATTCGGACTACAAAGGTACCGCCAAGGGCAAAAAAGAGCTGTCGCCCCAAGAACTGCTTAAAATAGGCGACCCCAATTACAGCTCCATTTCCGTGGATGCAGCTTCCAGTGGGAACCCGGGCAAGGTGGAATATAGAGGAGTGGACACCAAAACCAAAAAGGTACTTTTTAAACAGGGGCCCTTTGAACAGGGTACCAATAACATCGGTGAATTTTTGGCCCTGGTCCATGGTTTGGCCTTTTTAAAAGAGAAAAAAAACGACCGTATCATCTATTCCGATTCGCGAATTGCCATTGGATGGGTCCGGAAAAAGAAGTGTGGTACCAAACTCAAAAGGAATACCAAAAACGCCAAGATTTTTGATTTGGTCGACCGGGCCGAAGGCTGGTTGAAAAAAAACAGATACAACACACCAATCGTAAAATGGGAAACCAAGGCATGGGGAGAAATACCGGCGGACTATGGGAGAAAATAACCGCTCTATAATAGATTTTTCCGGTTATTTTTTAATTGACAAGGGAATACTGGTAAATGGAATATGTAACCGTATATTTGCACCAAATTTTAGTGGATGGGCAAATTGCTGATTGTAGGCAGTGTGGCTTTCGATGACATCGAAACACCTTTCGGGAAAAGTGATAGAATTCTTGGTGGAGCAGGTACCTTCATAGGACTGGCCGCCTCCCAATTCAACGTAAAATCTGCGGTAGTTTCCGTAGTGGGCGGGGATTTCCCCCAAAAATATCTCGATATTTTTTCGGACCGGAATATTGATATTTCCGGAATTGAAATCGTAAAGGATGGTAAAACCTTTTATTGGAAAGGAAAGTACCACAACGATCTAAATTCACGGGATACCCTAATTACAGAATTGAATACCATGGCCGATTTCAATCCTATCGTACCCGAAAATTTTAAAGACGCTGATGTGGTCATGTTGGGAAATCTGCATCCAGATATCCAATTGGGTGTAATTGATCAAATGGAGGAACGACCAAAGCTCATTATTGCGGATACCATGAACTTTTGGATGAACCATACCTGGGATGAGCTAATGAAAGTCATTGCGCGGATCGATGTCATTACAATAAATGATGAGGAGGCCCGCCAATTGACCAGCGAATATTCATTGGTAAAAGCCGCGTCCAAAATCCAGGAACTTGGACCAAAATATGTGGTCATCAAAAAAGGAGAGCACGGTGCATTACTGTTCCACAAAGAACACGTTTTCTTTGCCCCTGCATTACCGTTGGAAGAGGTATTTGACCCGACAGGAGCAGGCGATACATTTGCAGGCGGGTTTGCCGGTTACCTGGCCGAATCCAAGAACATTTCTTTTGAGAGTTTGAAGAATGCCATTATCCATGGATCCAATTTGGCTTCGTTTTGTGTGGAGCGGTTTGGAACACAGCGTATGGAAACATTGCAAAAAGCGGAGGTAGACAAACGCTTAATGCAGTTTAAAGAATTGACACAGTTCAATATAGAATTAACATAAATACTTGCCCTGAAACGTTTCGGGGCATTTTTATTTTTGGTTTGTTATGAGTGATGCGATTAAGCACGAGTGCGGATTGTCCATGATCCGTTTGCTTAAACCACTAGAGTACTACAAGGAAAAGTATGGTACTGCATTTTATGGGGTAAACAAAATGTACCTCATGATGGAAAAACAACACAACCGCGGGCAAGACGGTGCCGGCTTTGCCAGTATTAAATTGGACATGAGCCCCGGGGAACGCTATATGAGCAGGGTGCGTTCCGCCCAACAACAACCCATCCAGGACATCTTTGCACAAATCAATGACAGGATCAACACCGCGTTGGAACAAAATCCAGATTTGGAAAATGATGTGGCGCTACAGAAAAAAAACATTCCCTATATAGGGGAGTTGCTAATGGGCCATGTGCGCTATGGGACTTTTGGTAAAAACAGCATAGAGAGTGTCCATCCATTTTTAAGACAGAACAATTGGATGCACCGGAACCTTATCGTTTCGGGCAATTTTAATATGACCAATGTGAACGAGTTGTTCGAAAATCTCGTGACCTTGGGCCAGCATCCAAAGGAAATGGCGGATACGGTAACCGTAATGGAAAAGATCGGACATTTTTTGGACGATGCGGTTGCAAAGCTCTACAAACAAATTAAAAAGGAGGGCTATAATAAAAGGGAGGCTTCACCGCTAATTGCGGAGCGATTGAATGTGGCGAAGATTTTGAGGAAGGCCTCCAAAAATTGGGATGGTGGCTATACCATGGGCGGTTTGCTAGGGCATGGTGACGGATTTGTGGTGCGGGACCCTGCCGGGATTCGTCCTGCATATTATTACCAAGATGATGAAGTTGTGGTTGTGGCCTCTGAGCGACCAGCCATACAGACTGTATTCAATGTCCCCTACGATTCGGTCAAAGAATTGGATCCAGGGCATGCCTTGATCATTAAGAAAAAGGGGGCGGTTCATTTGGAACAAATTCAAGAACCTACCGAAAGGAAGGCCTGTTCTTTTGAACGTATTTATTTCTCCCGGGGAAGCGATAAGGAAATCTATCAAGAGCGAAAAATGCTCGGAAAACTGGTATTCCCGCAAATCTTGAAGTCCATTGACAACGACTTGGTAAATACTGTATTCTCCTATATCCCCAACACGGCGGAAACTTCTTTTTTTGGAATGGTAAAAGAAGCCCAGAACTACCTCAACAAGCTCAAGGAGGAACAGATTTTGGCCCTTGGGCCCAACATCTCTGGGGAGGAGCTTCATCGCATTCTGGATGTTCGGCCCAGAATAGAAAAAGTAGCGATCAAAGATGCCAAGTTAAGAACATTTATTACCCAGGACAGCAGCAGGGACGATCTTGTGGCACACGTTTATGACATCTCATACGGCTCTGTAAAAAAAGGCGATAACCTTGTTATTATTGATGACAGCATCGTTCGCGGTACAACTTTGAAGAAAAGTATCCTTAAGATTTTGGATCGCCTTTCACCCAAAAAGATAATCGTGGTTTCCTCCGCCCCGCAAATCCGATATCCAGATTGCTACGGTATAGATATGGCCAAACTGGAGGATTTTGTGGCCTTTAAAGCGGCGCAGGCACTTCATGAAGACCATGGTACAACGGACAAGGTCAAAGAAATCTATGAAAAATGTCTACGGCAAACGGAGCTTTCAGATGCCGAGGTCGTCAACTACGTAAAGGAATTCTATGCTCCCTTTACCGCCGACCAGATCTCAAAAAAAATAGCGGAGATTTTAAGTCCTGCAGGAATACAGGCCGAGGTGGATATCATTTATCAGAGTATTAAGGGACTGCACCAAGCCTGTCCAAAGAATTTAGGCGACTGGTATTTCACGGGGGACTATCCAACTCCAGGTGGAAACCGAGTGGTGAACCGTGCCTTTATCAACTTCTACGAGGGTAAAAACCAAAGAGCGTACTAAAAGCCTATTTCTTAAATCCCGTTAATGTGTGCATTTCATCGATGAAACGTGCAGATTAACGGGTTTTTGGCTACTGGGGAAAGGACGAACCTACTTTAGTATTGCCATAGCATAAGTAGGTTAAGTTCATGGTAAGATTTGGGGCAAAAAAGGTGGAAGCTATTCCACCTTTTTTATTTTCCGGTAGTCCCACAGACTTTCTTCGTAATCCTTTTCTCCAGCAATAGTACGCACAAACCGTAGGTTTGGTCGTTCACCCAAATAACTGGGGTTTCGTCTAAAAGCTTTTTCCAAAAGTGACCCCTTGCCGTACATTTGGAGAACCATAGCATAAGTAGGTTAAGTTCATGGTAAGATTTGGGGAAAGAAGGCGGACATTGTCCGCCTTCTTTATGTTTGACTGCCAAGGAATTACCTAGATTCTTCTCAAAAATTCCTTTCAATTTTTCTGGCCAAATCAAAAAATTCCTCAAAAACTTTTGTTATTTCTCACAATACCAGTAATTTAGTTTTGCCATAGCATAAGTAGGTTAAGTTTATGGTAAGATTTGGGACGAAAAGGGTGAGGGCTTCCTCGCCCTTTTCTATTTGGGGTATATGGAGAACATCCCTGTCTGTTATGACACACCCCCTAGCCCCTCTCCAGAGGGAACTACTTTCCGCATATTTTCTGCAACTCCCTTCTTGAGAAGGGAAGATTTCAGCCCGCTGAAATCAGGGATGTGTTTGAAAAGCCCAAACTGTTCTCGATACCCTCCTGTTCGGAGGGCAAGCATTCCCCCACTCGTATTGGAATCACTCGAACTGACAAACTAAAAAAAGGGCCGCTAACGCGGCCCCAATAAAAAATCCAATTACCCCAAAAGAATTATTTTACGAAGATGGAACTTGCCTCAGAATGTGTTTTACCATCCCCTAAAGCGTATAGTTGCTTCTTGTCCTTCCAAACCGTAGCTACCTTGTTCATCTCATCATTGTTTTGATAACCTGAGATATAACTGCTTCCGTCATGGACGAAAATTGAATAGGTCAATGCACTTGTAATTCCATCTGTGAAATTGCTGACCGTCCCATTTTCATAGATCTGGGCCTCATATGTAGCTCCGTTAAGCTCATGCCCACACGCATAAACATTATTATCAATTGCAAAGGCAGAATAATAACTGCCCGAGGAACTTTCTGGAGCCTCATAAAATACTGAACCGTTTTTCCAAATTTTGGCAATTTGATCATTTTGGCCGGCCTCACTTCCAGCCACATATACGTTACCGTTTTCGTCAACAAAAATGGAATTAGCATAAACATCATTCTCATTTTCATTTAGTATGTAAAGAACCTGGTCATTTTTCCAAACCGTAGCTACTCTTTGGTCATCTATTATTTGAGTTCCAACCGTAAAAACACCTTGATCGGTTACAAAAATTGAAACAATAGTGGTGTCATAACCATCTGCATCATTAAGTACATACTCAACCTGCCCGTTCCTCCATACTTGTGCTATAGCGACAAAGTTATCTTGAAAACCAAAACCAGAGTTATAAACATCCCCGGACTCCGTTACATAAATAGAGGTAATCCTAAAATCATCTTCAGTATCTGTTTTCAGAGTATAAAGAACAGATCCATTTTTCCATACTTTTCCAATATATTCTGGAATATTCTCTGTATGCGTCTCATGACCGGCCGCATATACATCTTTTCGATGCACAAAGACATCGTTTGCATAACTACCAAAACCTGCAGTCTCCAGGATAGTACCCTCCCCATTTTTCCACAGTGTAGCTATATCATTATCTCCGTTATATTCCTCGCCTACAACAAACACACTAGGACTTATATTTATAGAACATACTTGGGTAAGTTGGCCAATAGTGGCTTTCACGCTTGCCTGTCCTGAATTCAAAGCGGTTACATTCCCTTCTTCATCAATTTCCAACAGGTTATCATCATTCACCTTCCATTCAACTGTTGGGTTGCCCTCAAATTTCGCTAAGTTGGTCACCTCCAGTTGTTGGGTATCCAAGGTATGCAACTCCAGCTCGGTGAAGTTCAATTCAATAACATCCGTTCCATTATCTGCGGTCACGGTAAAATCCGAACTACTCGTGGCCATATCGTCCCCTACCTTCACCGTTATGGGGCCATCCGTAGCCCCGTCCGGCACTTCTACCGTCAGCCTGGTAGTGCTTGCTGTTTTAATGATCGCGGCGACGCCATTAAATTTTACGGTATTATCTGCCATGGTATCGCCAAAGTTTTTGCCATCGAGCGTCACCAAGGTTCCCACTGGGCCGCTCAATGGGTCCACCTCATCAATTTCTACCGTATTCTGCTGACCTGGGGTATCCGGCCCATCGTCCTTGCCGCAGGAGAGGGCAAATAATCCAATAGACAGTAAAACAACTCCTAAGTTGGAAATCTTTTTCATGGTCATAACTTTTGATTAGAACCTTAAAAGAAGTGTTATACATCGGAGAAGAACGTTCCCAATTGACGGATGCCCCTTTTCAATTGACGGATGGGGGTTTGGGGCTAAGGATAATTTGCAAAGCTGTCAGTTTAAGCGCAGTCGAGAATCCATTAATGAGTCATTTTACCAAGACATCTCGGCTGCGCTCGATGTGACATTTACGTACCGCCAGCCCCTCTCTAAAGGGGAATTGATCTTTGTCGCCTTTAGGCATGTACTCCCTTCTTGAGAAGGGAGGATTTCAGCCCGCTGGAATCAGGGATGTGTCTTACCCAAGAAGCATATGTTTATCTGTTATTCTCTATGTTTTTTCCTATAAAACACACCCCTAGCCCCTCTCCAAAGGTGGGTTCTCGATACGTCCAGAATGTCATTCTGGACTACTCGAACTGACACATAAAAAAGGGGGTCGCTAAATCGGCCCCTTTTTTAGAAGTACTAATTCTCTTAATCACTTCTCAATACCCTCCTGTGCGGAAGGCAGGCATTCTTTCGACTAAAATCGAAAGAACTCGAAGTAAATCAATTATTTGTTGGCAGCAAATTCAGCTGCAACCTTATCCCAATTGATCACATTAAAAAATGCGGCCACATAATCAGGTCTACGGTTTTGGTAGTTCAGGTAATAAGCATGTTCCCAAACATCCAATCCTAGAATAGGGTGTCCGTCACATCCTGTGCCGGGCATCAATGGGTTGTCTTGGTTTGGCGTGGAGCAAATTTCCAACTTGCCGCCCTTGTGCACGCACAGCCATGCCCAACCGGAGCCAAAACGGGTTCCTGCAGCGGCACTGAACTGTTCTTTAAACGCATCAAAGGAGCCAAAGTCGGCATCAATAGCTGCCGCTAAATCCCCGCTTGGAGCTCCGCCTCCGTTAGGGGACATCACCTCCCAGAACAGGCAGTGGTTGTAAAACCCACCTCCATTATTTCTAACCGCTCCATTGGACATATCCAAGTTGGAAAGGATTTCATCTATCCCCTTTCCTTCCAAATCGGTTCCTGCAATGGCGCCATTCAATTTGGTGGTATAGCCATTGTGGTGCTTGGTATGGTGGATCTCCATGGTCCGGGCATCTATATGTGGTTCCAGAGCATCGTATGCATAGGGTAATTTTGGTAATTCAAAAGCCATAATTATACTGTTTTTAAGTTATTAATGATTCCCGTAAAAATACGGCTTTATGCAATATATTTCATGGCCCGTGCCATTAAGTTAAGGTTGGTAATCCGTAATTTGCAGGAAAAACTTTTTTGGAGGTTTCCCAATTTAAAATATACAATGCATCTGCCGGCTCGGGCAAGACCTATTCCCTAACCAAGGAATATCTTAAACGACTGCTTTTGTATGGCTATCCCTCCCAGTTTAGGCAACTGCTGGCCATTACTTTCACCAATAAGGCCGTTGATGAAATGAAGTCCAGAATATTGGATAGTCTCCATACCTTCGGAAAAACAGCGAACCCAGAAGAACAGGGTAGCCTGTTCCATGAGCTTTGCGATGAGCTCGATCTCAGTCCTGAGGCTTTGCAGGAGCGCTCGCAAAAGTTACTGAAACGCATTTTGCATAACTATTCTTTTTTTGAAATCTCCACTATTGATCGGTTCAACCACAAAATCCTTAAGACCTTTGCACGCGATCTACAGCTTTCCCAAAACTTTGAGGTGGAACTGGATACGGAGCTCTTGCTGAATGAAGCAGTTGGAAGGCTTTTGGAACGGGCCGGCACGGACGATGGACTCACCCAGGTGCTCATTGATTTTTCCCTTGAAAAAATAGATGAGGACAAAAGCTGGAACATTGCCCATGATCTGGTGGACATAGGTAAGCTGCTGTTCCAAGAGAACCATTCGGCACACCTGGAAAAAATCAGGGTCAAGTCCATTGGGGATTTCAAGACCATACAAAAAAAAATCATTGCCCAGTTGGAGATGGTTGAAGCATCGGCCAAGGCAACGGCGCAAAAGGTGTTACAAGAAATGGACAGTCAAGGATTTGAGCCCAGCGATTTTCCAAGGCAGACCCTTCCCAACCATTTTAAAAAAGTAGTTGGGGGCGAGTTCAACATCAAAACTTTGTATGCCAACAAATTGGAGGAATCGCTTCAGGAAGGCAAAATCCTGAAGGCTTCGGACAAAAGGGACGGCACCGCGTTGGTCTCCTCGGTCTTGGAACACTTTGTTTCCATCAAAAAAAAGCTGTACCAGCGGGATTTTCTGAAAAACATATACGGAAACCTAGTTCCCCTAACCTTGCTGAACGAGATTGCCAAGGAAATCAAAAACATTGAGCTGGAGAGGGAGGTTATCCCCATCTCGGCCATGAATGCCCTTCTGTCCAAGGAAATCAAAAACCAGCCCGTACCTTTTATTTACGAACGGATGGGTGAAAAGTACCGACATTACTTTATTGACGAGTTCCAAGATACTTCCGAGGTACAATGGGAAAATCTGGTGCCCTTAATTGGGAACGCCCTTGAAGGCGTCAATGAAAAGAATGAGCAGGGATCCCTGTTTTTGGTGGGCGACGTAAAACAGGCCATCTATCGCTGGAGGGGAGGAAAGGCAGAGCAGTTTGTGGACCTGCTTTCCAAAGAGGTTCATCCCTTTACACTCTCACCCCAAATTTTTAACCTGGATACCAATTGGAGAAGCTACAGCGAGATCATCCGGTTTAACAACGACTTCTTTAGCACTGTCGCCCCTTTTCTGAAACATCAAAGGCACCGCAGCCTCTTTTTGGATGGATGCCAACAAAAAACAAATACAAACCGTGGCGGGTATGTGCAGTTATCGTTTTTGGATTCAGCAATTGAAGATAAGAATGAAGCTTATTGCCAACAGGTGCTGCGGACTATTAAAGAGGTATACCATAGCTCCTATGACTATGGGGATATCTGTGTTTTGGTTCGGAAAAATAGCGATGGCATGTTATTGGCCAATTTTTTATCCGAACATAAGATTCCCATAGTTTCATCGGAATCCCTTTTATTGAAAAACAATCCGGAAGTTAAATTTCTCATGGCCCTGCTCATGGCCATTGCCAACAAGGAAAATGAGGAAGCCGTTTATGAGGTGTTGGCCTATCTATCGGAAGGGGGCCAAGATCCGCATCAATTTATAGCCCATCATCTTACCAACTTGGACGAACTGCTATCTTCAACTTATGGTTTTGATTTTAGGGGGATGCACACCCAACCTGTTTTGCTTATCATGGAACGCGCCATAAGTCAATTTGATCTTTCCAATGGCTCCGAGGCCTATCTTACCTTTTTGCTGGACGAAGCACTTTTAGTAGAAAAAAAAGATGATCCTGGCATCCTTGCTTTTTTAGCCCATTGGAACCAAAAACAGGACAGCTTGGCCATAGCGGCACCTGATCATTTGAATGCTGTAAAGATCATGACCGTCCATAAATCCAAAGGATTGGAGTTTCCCGTGGTGCTGTTTCCTTTTGCCAATGCGATTGCGGATGATAAACGAAAGCGAAAAAAATCTTGGGTCTCAGCAACCCCTCAGGAAGAAACCCTGGAACTGGAAGAATTCCTTATCAATACCAAGCAGGAAATGCTGCAGTACAACCCGGAAGCTTCAAAATCGTATAGGGAAGAGGTGGAAAAAACGGAACTGGATGCCATTAACGTACTGTATGTGGCACTGACCCGGGCCGAAAAGGCACTTTACATCATTTCGGAACATGAAAAACGACCCGCTGCCCTTGAACAGGCCAATTCCTATTCCGATCTTTTTCAAAACTACCTTGCTATAAAAGGACATCAAGAAGGTTCGGAAAGTGTTTTTTCATTGGGCTCTCTTCCAAATGGTTCTTCAGGCTCCGATCAAAAAACCGTGGATAGCTCCCATATTCCCTTTTCATCAAGACCAAAAGGAGATTCAGGTTTTACCATTTCCACAAAATCGACCCGATTATGGGACAACGAGATACAAGAAGCCATTGAGCTGGGTAACTTGATCCACTTGGCCCTGAGTCAAATCCATACCTCGGAAGATGTGAAGCCCACTCTGGAGCAACTGAACATGCAGGGACATCTTCCTTTGGAAGCCATGGAAGAGGTAAGTAAAAAAATTCTACAGCTTATTCGCCATCCACAGTTGAGGGAATATTTTAGTCAGGATTACGAAGCCTTGAACGAAAGGGAAATCCTGACCGCGGAGGGAAAATTGCTGCGGCCAGATCGTATTGCCCTAAAAAACAAGGAAGCTACGGTCATTGATTATAAGACCGGAAAACCGTCGCCATCGCACAAAGAACAGATTACCCAATACGCTGATGTTTTAAAGGCCATGGGTTTTCAAATTAGACATATAATTATTGTATATATTGATCAAGAAATAAAACCCATTTTCCTTTAAACAAAAACTATGTACGGAAAGATAAAATCCCATTTGGCAGAAGAACTGGAAAGCATTAAAGAAGCAGGGCTCTTTAAAAAGGAACGTATTATTACCTCTTCCCAAGACGCTGTGATCAAAATATCCACTGGAGAGGAGGTCATCAATTTTTGCGCAAACAATTATTTGGGCCTCTCTTCGCACCCGGAAGTAATTCAGGCAGCCAAGGATACTTTGGACACGCATGGCTTTGGCATGTCGTCAGTCCGATTTATCTGTGGTACCCAGGACATCCATAAAACTCTAGAGCAAAAGATTGCCGACTTTTACGGGACAGAGGACACCATATTATATGCGGCAGCCTTTGATGCCAACGGAGGTGTATTTGAACCCTTGTTGACCGCCGAGGATGCCATTATATCAGATTCCTTGAACCATGCCTCCATTATAGATGGTGTGCGATTGTGCAAGGCCAAGCGATACCGCTATGCCAACAACGATACGGCCGATCTTGAAAACCAGCTAAAACAAAGCCATGAAGACGGTTCGCGTTTTCGCATTATTGTTACCGATGGGGTGTTTTCCATGGACGGACTCCTAGC
Organism: Bacteroidota bacterium; assembly: GCA_039196145.1. Taxonomy (GTDB): domain Bacteria; phylum Bacteroidota; class Bacteroidia; order Flavobacteriales; family Flavobacteriaceae; genus Flagellimonas. Next base: position 9,249 of record JBCCUY010000017.1, on the reverse strand, counting down.
TCCCTTGGATCAAATCTGCGATTTGGCGGACAAATACGACGCGATGGTGATGATAGATGAATGCCATTCTGCTGGGTTCATTGGAGAAACTGGAAGAGGCACCTTGGAAGAAAAAGGTGTTATGGACCGTATTGATATTATTACCGGGACCCTGGGCAAAGCCCTGGGAGGTGCCATGGGAGGTTACACCACCGGAAAAAAAGAGATTATTGAAATGCTACGCCAGCGGTCCCGCCCTTACCTGTTCTCCAATTCCTTGGCCCCGGCAATAGTGGGCGCTTCCATCAAGGTTTTTGATATGTTGGACAAGGACACTTCGTTAAGGGATAAGCTCCAACAGAATACAGAATATTTTAAAAAAGGTATGAAGGCGGCCGGTTTCGATATTATTGATGGTGACTCTGCTATAGTCCCTGTTATGCTCTATGATGCCAAACTTTCGCAACAAATGGCGGATATGCTATTGGAAAAGGGCATTTATGTCATCGGTTTCTTCTACCCTGTAGTCCCCAAAGGAAAGGCCCGTATTAGGGTACAGCTGTCAGCGGCGCACGAAGAGGAGCACTTGGACAAAGCCATAAATGCTTTTATTGAAGTGGGAAAAGCTTTGAAAATCGTTGAAATGCATTAAAACTTCCGTGTAATGCACCAAAAAAAAAGAAAATTTGATTTTGTTAATAAGTCTTAACAACTTACATTTGCTGCTGATAAACACTTAAACTTAAAATTTTGAGCATGAAACATCTTAGCAAATTATTGGTTGTTGCCCTAGTATTTGTAGGCGTTAACAACATCCAAGCGCAAGACGAGAATAATCCATGGCAAGTCAGTTTCGGGATAAACGCGATTGATACTTATCCTACCAATGATGAGAACAATCCTGCTTCAAGCACAACGTTGTTTGATGAGTACTTCAACGTATCTGACCACTGGAATATCTTGCCTTCCGTTTCTTATGTGGCTGTATCCAAATATATAGGAGATGGTTTCTCTATCGGTGCTAGAGGTTCTTTGAACAGAATTGAGAACAACGGTGACGTTAGAGTTGACGACCTTTCGCACTATGCTGTAGATGGTACCATTAAGTACAACTTCCTTAAGAATACTACTGTTGATCCTTTCGTTGAAATCGGTGGTGGTTATACTTGGGTTGATGAAATCGGTGCTGGTACTGCCAACGGTGGTATTGGTGTTAACTTCTGGTTTACAGAAAATGTAGGTTTGACCCTTCAGACACAATATAAGCACGCTTTCGAAGATTACTTGGTAAAACATTTCCAACACCTAGCAGGTCTTAGCATCAAATTTGGTGGAACTGATACTGATGGTGATGGTATTTATGATAAAGACGATGCTTGTCCAGAAGTTGCTGGATTGGAAGCTTTCAACGGATGTCCTGATGCTGATGGTGACGGTATCGAAGACAGCAAAGATAGCTGCCCTAACGAAGCTGGTTCTAAAGAAATGAACGGATGTCCTGATGCTGACGGTGATGGAATCGCTGATAAAGATGATGCTTGTCCAAACGAAGCAGGTCTTGCTTCCTTGGCTGGATGTCCTGATGCTGATGGTGACGGTGTAGCTGACAAAGATGACCAGTGTGTTAACGAAGCTGGTCCAGCTGAGAACAACGGATGCCCATGGCCAGACAGAGACGGTGATAGCGTTCTTGACAAAGACGATCAGTGTCCAGATGTAGCTGGTACTGTTGCTAACAACGGTTGTCCAGAAGTTACTGAAGAAGTTCAGAAGCAATTGAACGACTACGCTAGAACTATCTTGTTCGATACTGGTAAAGCTTCCATCAAAGCTGAGTCTACCTCAGTTATGGTTGATATCATCCAAATCTTGAACGAGTATCCTAACGCTAAGTTTACCGTTGAAGGTCACACTGACAGTGTAGGTAGCGCTAAATTGAACCAGTCTCTTTCTGAGAAGAGAGCTAACTCTGTGAGAGATTTCTTGATCGACAAAGGAATCGGCGCAGACAGGTTGAATGCTATTGGATATGGTGAAGACAAGCCAATCGCTACAAACAACACAAGATCAGGTAGAGCGCAAAACAGAAGAGTTGAAATCAACTTGATCAAATAATATAGAAACAAAGTTTTCTTAAGAAAAGGCCCCGCAAATGCGGGGCCTATTTTATTTTTAATCCATGCAGGGAAACTTTCTTGAACAGGTACTTCATGACCTCCAAGCCAAAGGCAAGGATCTTCAAGAATGCACCTTTATCCTTCCTAGCAAAAGATCAGGCACTTTTTTAAAAAAATGCATCGCGGAGATTTTGGGCAAGAATATTTTTAGCCCTGATATCCTTTCCATCGAGGATTTTGTGGTGCAGCTTTCCGGACTCACTCCTATTCCCAGCATAGATCTTCTTTTCCAATTATACCAAGCATACCGGGAATGTGATATTAAGTCCCATGATGATTTTGACACCTTTCTAAAATGGGGACAGACCCTATTGCAAGATTTCAATGAGATCGACCGATATCTCATTCCGGCTGAAGATATCCTGAACTACCTATCTGCAATCAAAGAAATTAATCACTGGTCCCTTAAGAAAGATAAAACCGAACTGGTTAAAAACTACTTGGAACTATGGAGCCACCTCAGCTTGCTCTATACAAAATTCAAAGAGGCACTACTGAATGAAAATCAAGGTTATCAAGGACTTATTTACCGCGTGGCTTCTGAAAAGGTAGGTGCGATATCCATGGAAAGTCAAAATCCCATAGTATTCATTGGCTTTAATGCGCTCAATACGGCAGAGGCCAATATCATTCAACGTTTCCTAGAGCAAGAGGGAAATCTGATCTATTGGGATATGGATTCCTATTTTCTTGAGGACGCTATCCACGATGCCGGCTTGTTCCTAAGGAATTATAAAGCCAGTTGGCCCTACTATAAAACCCATAGTTTGGAGGGCATACATCAAAGCTTCTTGGAACCCAAAAATATCTCCATTACTGGAGTTCCTAAAAGCGTATCTCAGGCCAAATATGTAGGGCATCTTTTGGAAGAAATCCAGAAAGATTCCTCCGGCACTATCAAAAACACTGCCCTTGTCCTAGCGGATGAGTCTTTACTTAATCCCATGCTTCAGGCCATCCCCGCTACAGTTCGAGAAGTCAATATAACCATGGGGCTTCCATTGAACAAGACAGTCATCTATACCTTCTTTCTGTCGTTTTTGGAATTACATCTAACGCATACCGACAGAGGCTGGTATTTTGAAGACATACTAAAGTTTTTTTCCAATCCGTTTTGCCAGGCTCTTTCTTCCGCCGAATCTGAAAATGTCCTAGCCCAGGTTTCGGATGACATTCAACAACGTAATCGCGTTTATTTGGATTACCACTTTCTCAATAATATCGCGAACTCATCCAAACTCATCAAAATACTTTTTCCGAACAAGGCAGTTTCACCCAGTCTATGGCTCAATAGCTGCCATCTCCTGATTCAGGAGCTCAAGTTCATCTTTCAGGAGGAAAAAAGGACTATGGAACTGGAATACCTCTATAGATTCCACACCTTATTCAATCAGTTGGACCAGCAAATTAAGGCCAATATGTATTTTACAGACCTTTCCTCCTTGAAGGCGTTTTACAAACAATTGGCTGCGATGGAAACTTTGGATTTTATAGGAGAACCACTTTCAGGACTTCAGATTATGGGGATGTTGGAAAGTAGAAACTTGGACTTTGAAACAGTAATTATCACCTCGGTAAATGAGGGAATTCTACCCTCCGGTAAATCCAATAATTCCTTTTTTCCCTTCGATGTAAAACGGGATTACGGCCTACCCACCTACAAAGAGAAAGATGCCATATATACTTATCACTTCTATAGACTCATACAGCGGGCAAAAAATGTCCATCTCGTCTATAACACGGAGCCCGATGTCTTGGAAGGAGGAGAAAAAAGCAGACTGATTTCCCAACTTTTGACAGACCGCAATCTATCTGCCTATGTTTCCCATTCCATAGCCACTCCAGAACTCCACATAGCACCTGAAAAATTAAAGGAAATTCCAAAAAGTGATACTTTGTTGAATGCCATTAGGAACTATGCCGCCAATGGATTTTCGCCTACGGCCCTCACCAATTACATCCGGAATCCTATCGATTTTTATAAAAAGAGCGTCCTAAGAATTAATGAGGTAGCAGAGGTAGAGGAGACTATTGCGGCCAATACTTTTGGAACGTTAGTACATGATAGTCTGGAAGAATTGTATGCTCCATCGATAAACAAAATCCTGACAAAAGAACAATTGGAGCTAGCGAAGTCTAAAGTTCCACAGGTAGTCGAAAATAAGTTTTTTCAACATCTCCCCGGAGTGAATCTAAAAAGGGGAAATTACCTTTTGGTTTATAATGTGATTTTAAAGTACGTTCAAAATTTCATCGATTTGGAAATGCAACAGCTCCAGAACCACGAGATTCAACTGTTGGCATTGGAGGAAAAGTACACCATGGAATTGCAAGTACCAGGCCTCAACTTCCCTATTAAGCTTAAAGGAACCCTAGATCGTGTAGATATGGTAGATGGAACCATCAGGGTTGTGGATTATAAAACGGGACGGGTCAATGCAGGGGATGTAAAACTCCGAAATTGGGAAAGTTTAATTTCTGAATATGATCAGAGCAAGGCTTTTCAGCTTCTAGTTTATGCTTACCTCTATTCAAAAATTCATGGTTCACAAACTTTGAAGGCCGGTATTTATTCTTTTAAGAATATGGCCAAGGGTTTTCTGGCTTTTTCTTCAGGCCCAAATCTCATAGACCGAGATACCCTTGAGACTTTTGAAAAGTACCTGTTTCAGCTTATCCGCGAGATATGTGACCCCTCACATGATTTTGTGGAAAAGAAAGTATGATTATTTCAAATCCGGTCGGGTAGGCCTCACCTCTATTTTGCTGGGCAAGGTCCGGGGATGCATCTGCAGCAGGTCTATGACCAATTTGCCAATATCCTCTGCCTGAATCTTCCAGGCATCCTTGTCAGAAGGTTCATTCCCGTTAAAATACGTGGCCACCGAACCCGGCATAATAGTGGTAACCTTAACGTTGTATTTTCTCAAGTCCAACATTGCCGCCTGTGTAAAGCCTACTACGCCAAATTTGGTGGCATTGTAGCCCGCTCCCTGGGCAAAAAAATTGGTCCCCGCCAAACTTGCCAGGGTCATATAATAACCCTCTGAAGCTTTAAGTGCGTCAACAGTCGCTTTCAGGGTGTAAAACACCCCGTTCAAATTCGTGTTTATCATTTGTTGCCACTGCGCTTCTTCCAATTCATATACCGGGGCAAAATGTCCTACACCCGCATTCGCCAATACTAGATCCAGTTGGCCCCATTGCTCTAGAATGGATTGCACAGCCGCTCTTTCATCTGAAAGTTTTGAAACATCGGAGACAATTCCCAGGACTCTATCGTGATTCCCAAGCATTTTAAGAGCTTCATCAACTCCCTGTTTGCTTCTTCCGCTTACGGCTACTCGCATCCCTTTTTGTAAAAGACACTCTGCAACGCCAAATCCAATTCCTTTTGTGCCTCCAGTAATATAGGCCACTTTATCTTGCAAGTCCATATACTTTATTTAATCTTGTTAGCTGTTCAAAATGAAAACAATTTACGACTTAATGCCACCAACTCCTCTACATTTTGAAGGATATAATACCGCAATCCAGCTCAAAAACCTGCCCCGATATGGAAGCCGCCTTCTCGGATAAGAGAAAAGTTGCCATTTCAGCAACCTCATCCGGTGTTAAGAATTTTTTCAATGGATGTCTTTCCTTCATGTTTTCAACCATCCTTTCGTTCCGAAGCAATTTTTCTGCCAATTGGGTGTCGGTAACCGTAGGGGCAATTGCATTTACACGAATAGTAGGAGACAATTCAGCACCCAACGATTTGACGAGTCCTTCTACGGCCGACTTAGATGCTGCTATGCTAGCATGGTAAGGCATTCCCAGTTTGGAGGCAACTGTGGAGAACAATAGGATTGAGGGCGCCATGCCCTTTTTAAGTAAAGGCAAATATTTCTGGATAGCTTTTACTGCCCCGATCACGTTGATTTCAAAATCGTCCCTAAAATCTTCCAAGCTTAATCTTTGAATTGGCTTTAGATTGATACTTCCCGGGCAATAGATCAATACATCTACCTCATCAATATCGGGTAGTTCGTCTTTTAAGACATCGCAACCAAAATGGACAACATTTGAACTTTTTGATTTTGGTTCCGTCCGGCTCAGGTTAACTATTTGATTCTCGGCAACCAGCTTCTCCAAAATGGCAGCACCTATACCCTTGCTCCCACCAACTATGACTATTTTTTTCATTTGAAAAAGAACTATGGATGGTTGGGTCCACCCTGGTTTTCTTCAAAGATACTTTGTTTTGTTTAATGATTACTAATTTTTATTAAACAAAAATAAATGGTTCGAGGACGGGCTATAAAGAATATACGTGAAGAAGCTCATTCCTAGAAAACAAAAAGCCCTCACATCTGTGAAGGCCTATAATTACTGAGTGGAGAATACCGGATTCGAACCGGTGGCCTCTTGCCTGCCAGGCAAGCGCTCTAGCCAACTGAGCTAATCCCCCAGAGAGCGCAAAGGAAAGACTTTTTAGTAAAGTTTCAAAATTGCAGACCCTTTCCCTAATCTTTTTTAACGCTTAGGACCAAAACCGGAATAGGAACAAAAAATTCTGACTTGGGAACGGTGTTTTTTTCCCATAATTTTTTGAAGAAACCACGCTTTTTACGAAAAACGCAGAGCATATCCGGCTCTTCCTTCTGGAAGTATTCCAAAACCCCCAAATAGGTGGTGGCCTGTTCCGTAATCGTAAGTTGGGAGCTTAAATCCAACAGGGCCGTGTTGACCTGGAGGTCGTCCTCAGAGTACCCTGGTCTTTTAACCAACAATAGACCTATCTTGGCCCGGAATTTATCCTTGATGGCCACAAGAGGATTGAGAACTCGATTTCTTTTTAAGATCCCTGAGCCAAAGGCCGTCATAATATTCTTTATTGGCTTGAATGACGTTCCCTTCGGAACCAATAGAATTGGAATATTGGTCTGTTTCAATATACGTCCAGAGGTATTCCCCAAATACAATTCCTCTTGGATATCATTGCTTCTAGGCGCCATAATAATCAGGTCAATTCCCAATTCTTTATTGATACTTTGAAGTCCATCTACAATGTCCCCGTTATATGTGGCAATCTTAATTGCCACGCTTCCGGTATTCACCGTATCTATCACTTCCTTCAGGCGGTCTTTATTGCTTTGGGCTACTTTTTCCTCCACATTGGCCAAACTAGCGGCACCGGATATTACGGTGTATACGTCCATCACAAAGACTTGGGCACCAAAATTAGATGCAAAGTCGATGGCATATTGCAAGGTGTCCGACGAATTAGGGGATGTTCCAATGGGTACCAGTATATTGTTCATTGTTTGGTGGTTATGATTATAGCTTAAATTTACAATTTAATTGAAAACCAATCCATGATACGACGTGCAAAGATATCAGATATTGAGCATATACTAAGTATAACAAAGGCCTGTGCCGTCAAAATGGATGGTCTTGGCATCCACCAATGGAACGAACACTATCCCTCAAAGCAAGTTTTCCTGGACGATCTAGAGCGAAATGAGCTCTTCGTAAAAGAGGTCAGCGGTTCGGTCATTGGAACAGTGGTCATTTCTACCCTGATCGATCAAGAGTACTCTCCCGTAAAATGGCTTACTCCAATTGGAAACAGCACTTATATTCACCGTCTTTGCGTGTCACCGGATCATCAAGGGCAAGGACACGCACAATCGCTAATGGATTTTGCCGAAGGGTTTTCAAAAGAAAAGGGATTTGCCTCTGTACGCCTGGATACCTTCTCACAAAACAAGCGAAACCAACAATTCTATGAACAACGGGGATATCAAAAACTCGAGGACATCTTCTATCCAAAACAAAGTGAACATCCCTTTCATTGTTACGAACTAGTGCTGTAACTTGCACCGATCTTGGCAACAAAAATCAACTTTAAGACCATAAACCAATTAGCGATTCCGGCGACCATTTCTGGAATTGCCGAACCCATTCTTTCCATAACGGATACCGCAATTGTTGGGAATATCCCGGTAGATGGACTGGAATCCCTGGCCGCGGCAGGTATTGTTGGTTCCTTTTTATCCATGTTGATTTGGGTTTTGGGACAAACCCGAAGTTCCATTTCAGCCATTATTTCACAGTATCTGGGCGCGGGAAAACTTGAAGAAGTAAAAAACCTGCCTGCCCAGGCCATATTTTTCAACATCTTATTGAGCATTGTGGTCTTGGTTTCCACCATTTTCATCATCGAGGAAATTTTCAGCCTTTTTGAGGCCAAGGGCAAAATTTTACAATACTGTATTTCCTACTACTCCATTAGGGTCTGGGGATTTCCCCTAATACTCTTTACCTTCGCTATTTTCGGAATTTTTAGAGGGCTCCAGAACACATTTTATCCCATGGTAATTGCGCTGTTGGGCGCAGCGCTCAACATCATCCTTGATTTCGCTTTGGTATACGGCATCGAAGGGATAGTTCCGCCCATGTATTTGGAGGGAGCGGCATGGGCAAGTCTTATTTCCCAGGCGGTAATGGCTATTCTTGTTTTTATCCTGCTTCTTAAAAAGACAGATATCAGTCTAAAACTGGTGTTCCCTTTGAACAAGGAACTAAAACGTTTGGTCTTTATGAGCCTCAACCTTTTTGTCCGGGCATTGGCACTTAACGCAGCCTTGATCTTGGCAGTTCGAGAGGCCACAGCGCTAGGGGACAGATTCATTGGTGCGCATACCATTGCCATAAACCTCTGGCTTTTTGCAGCTTTTTTTATTGATGGATATGGTGCTGCTGGCAACAGTATGGGCGGAAAACTGTTGGGTGCAAAAGACTATAAAGGGCTGTGGAAACTGGCGCAAAAAATCATCACGTACGGAATGGTGGTCAGTTTAATTCTTATGCTCCTTGGTTTTCTTTTCTATAATTCGGTCGGAACCATTTTTTCCAACGATATTGTGGTTTTAAGTGCTTTTTACAGCATCTTTTTTATTGTTATTCTTGGTCTGCCCATGAACACCTTGGCCTTTGTTTTTGATGGACTTTTTAAGGGCTTGGGTGAAATGAAATATTTGAGAAACGTTTTATTGTCCGCCACTTTTTTAGGTTTTATTCCAACCCTGTATCTTGGGAAAGTCAT